>JAAXIA010000192.1 GCA_012270595.1 Rhodanobacteraceae bacterium
CTTGAAAACCATGTCATTCATGGTCTGATGGATCATGATCTTGTTGACTATGACGGGCATGCCAAATTGCTTCACAAGCTTGCTGGACAGATGGTTGCCCGCTTTAAATCTTATCTATCTGATGAAAGCGAGGTCGAAAATGTTCTGATCCATAACCAAGGGAAAATAACCGACTTTATCGTCGCACAGCTTAGACAGCATGTTTTGGAAACACCTACGGATTATCAGGTCCGTGTCAGCAGAGGATTCACCCTGTTGAAGCCATTCAACTGCACTATTCAGGAAGGCGCAACACCCCGAAATTTCAGGGATATTCCAGAAGATAAAAGCGATTTAAAAAAGATTATTTTCCAAGGGTTTTCAAAATGCTGCTATCCGCGTCAGAAATTTGACTCAGTTGAGGGTGAGCTTAGGTTTGCTCATATTCTGGAATATGATGAGAAAGTCATACGCTGGATGAAGCCAGCGCCTGGCTGCTTCCGGATTGAGTATAAAAATGACGTTTCTTATGAGCCGGATTTTGTCGTTGAAACGGCGGATGCCAAATATCTGTGTGAACCTGAAAGGAAGTCAGAGATGGAGAATGACACCGTGCTGGCTAAAAAGGAAGCGGCGGTGCGTTGGTGTCAGCACGCCACTCAGCATGCGCAGGAAAATAACGGTAAACCATGGCACTATGCTCTTATTCCACATAACGCCATCACGTCGAATAGAAGTTTTGAAGGATTGATGCGTGAATACATGGTGCAAGCATGACTGATTTGATAGAAATCCTGATTTGATAAAAGTCGGATTCTACAGCCTATCACCGTCCAGCCCCTTGAGCTTTAAGGGCCACACCCGCCCAGACCCGGCGTGCATTGCTCTGGCTCTTCACCATGTTCTTCGCGGTTGATGTTGCGATGGGGTTTTGCAGGCAAAGCTCGGGCGCGCAGTAGTTTCTCTAGCACGATTGCCACGGCGGCAAAGGCAAAGGCACCGGTAACATGGGTGACCGCACCCAGTCCTTCCCCGCAGCTTAAGTTCCAGGAAGCACCACCCGCCGGGCGGATGCCACAGACTGAACCATCGGCTTGTGGATAACGCACGTTTTCTAATGAATAGACCACCGGAACACCGAAAGAGCGCCCTGGGTGTCGCGGAAAATGGAAATCGCTGCGTAGTTTTTTCCGGATCAGGCTAAGCATGGCGTCGTGCTCGCTGCGTGACAGGTCGCGCACACGAATTTGGGTTGGGTCGGTGCGACCACCAGCAGAACCCACGCTCACGATCGTTTGCTTGCGCCGACGACACCAGGCAATCATTTCCAGTTTCACCCGAAAGGCATCACATGCGTCCAGTACCACATCATAATCACGGCTTAGTTGTTCACCAAGTGTTGTCGTCGTAAGAAACCGCTCCACCGCCACCACCTGCAAAGCGGGATTAATCGCACGCAGGCGCGTCGCCATCACCCCGGCCTTGGATTTTCCGTAGGCACCATCAAGCGCATGCAGTTGACGATTGGTGTTAGATACACACACTTCATCAGCATCAATCAGACACAGCCTGCCCACGCCACTGCGTGCCAGCGCCTCAGCAGCCCAGGAGCCAACGCCACTGAGGCCCACTACGCAAACACGGGCGTGGGCCAGCGTCGCTACGCTACCGACACCATAAAGGCGGTCAACACCGGCAAAGCGCTCGGCTGGATAAGCCCTTTTAGGTTCGTAAGGCAAAGCGGACATGGACCTCTTAAAACAAGCCTGGACAGCCACGCAAGTGGTTCACAGCCCGACCTGGCTGAGCGCGCGCACCGACCAGAGCACCACGGACAATCAAGATCAGGCTCGTCCAACCCTGGCTTTGTTGTTTACACTGGCGATGCTGCATTCCCCAGCGACCACAATACCACCATCCTGTCACTGACACATTTCATTGAAGAACTTAAGAAAAAAGGAGGATATTCTAGCCTACGAGGAGCAGCATCTGGCCGATTCGACCCAATCACGGGTCTGCAACAAATAGATGGAAACCCAAAGAGCTTTACTTCAAAACTCCTGTTCGATGCGCCTTGGCAATGCTGTCAGCAACTTCTGACGGCACCCCTGATTCGTCAGCAAAATGCTTCCACTGCAAAACAGCCTCTTGGACTTGCCGGACAATTTCTTCGGCTCGACCACGTTTCATGGATGCATTTTTCGCACAGGCTTTGAAATCTTCCATCGTGAAATCATCACGCTTGCCATTAAGCGACATCTGGTGCCGACTCGTCCAGTCACCTTGAGGGTTATAGCTGTAGGTCATATCAAAGGCCGGAGACAGAGACCATTTACCTGGCTTGTCCATCAGGAAAGCAATATTCTTGACGTGATCATCCTGATTACGACCAATAATATTGAAAGCCATGCGTCGGAACTGCTCTTCAATCGTCGCCATCGGCATTCCAAGCTTACGAATAGTACGCAGCGCCTGCTCATAGGAATGCGCTCCCGCCTTCTTGAAATCAAAGTGTTCCATGGCACAAAAGGATTGCATATGAATCTTTTGACCAGTATCTGTCCGATCAAAACGTCTGGTCATAAAATGGCTGCGGCCGTTCTCTTTAAGTAGTCTTGACTCCGCCATGTCGATTCCAGCTTTCTTTGCCATGTGATAGTAGGCATATTCGATAAGCCCATAACCTGCCGGATCTTCCAGTTCCTTATCCCGGTTGCCAAAAACGCCATCAAACTTCAACAACCAGTAAGAAAAACCCTTCACGGCCTTGACCTGGCCGGAGCACACCTCATTGGTTTTCTGATTCCATGCAATAATCGCCTTGGCCCTGGCTCCACCTGCCGAGGTGCCAACACGTAGAATATCCTGCAAAGAATCTTCTCTAAGCTCAGCGGCAAAAGAACCCTGAAGCGCATTTCGTTCAGTCAAAATCTTACTGGCGAGCTCAACCAACGCCCTAACATCAACCGATTCAGATTTGCCTGTAAAAGGCCCCTGAGATGGCAAATACTCCAACGCACCCATGCCACGAATACCGGTATAGCACAGCCGCTCGACTGGGTTAAAGGTTTCCAGCGGACGCCCCTGATTTGCAAGCCATACATTAATCAGTGCATTACCAAAATCATCTGGCAATGAATCGGCAAGTAATCCTGGCAGGCCATGAAACGTCTCACGAGGCAAAGCTGGGAATGAATAAATCTGTTTTGATAGCGGCATCGTTAGCGGTGCAACCTCAATACCGCTGTGAATAAAGTCAGACTCATACTCAAAATGGGCAAGTCCAGCACTCTCATCCCAACTCACAGCGCCGATAGATTTGCCCCAGAGTTTAACCTCGGCAACTGTCATTCTTCATCTCCCCACCACCATGGTTCTTCCTTTTTTGATTTCGCGGATTTTGAAGAGGCTCTTTGACGCCGCTTGCCCTGCATTTTTAATTGCTGAATGGGACTCACCGCTGGCTCCGGGAGGAGAGTGTCCAGGTTTTCTACCAGTTGCAGTGCTCGCAAAATACGAATGATACTTGAAGCCTGAACCGAATCACCATGTTCAATCCGTGCCATGGTCCGATTTGAAACACCGGCCTCCTGTGCAAGTATAGCCTGGGTTTTGTCCTGATTCAGGCGATACTGTGTGATGCGATGCCCAATCTCCTTTAGCACGGCATCATCTGAAAGATCATTTATAAATTTCATAAGCTGCCTATTTTGTCTACTTAACGGCATCTAAACCGACCAATATGCCTTATTTGTCACTTTAGATAACTCATGCGTTCATGTCAATGCGCCATATTTGTCTAATTAATATCTTTTTTCGTACTAACCTGTCTTATTTGTCCTATGACACTCCTCCTGATCGCGTATACTCCCTCATACAGGGCAATGCAACCTCCATATAGACACCATCCATTCTTAAGGCACCTTTTCGTTGTTCAGCAGGAGATGTCAGATCCCCCAGTCTCAAAACCCTACAAGGCCAGCCTAAGCAAAACCCAGGCCGCCAAAGCTACTCCATTATCTTTCGGTGAGGAAAGATCCAAATACAGGCAACGTTATGCCTGATGTACACGAAGTATTGAAGGTAATAGCTGAGCAATCTGGTGAAACAATTCCATTGCATGGGGCTGAAGCTGCTCGAAGGCTCAAATTATCATCCCAAGTTCCCGCAATCCCTATATTTTATACAAGTGGTCGATCCCGGCAGATAATCATCGGTAAACTTGCAGTGGCACCGACCACGCAAGTCATCGAAAACTTCAACTTGCCGGGACAGGGGCAGTCACGAGAGAATATCGGCCCAAGAGAGAGCCAGGGCGGGCACGTGTCGGAATGGAATGGAAATGCTTCACTCAGTACGCTTAAACCGGCCGGAAGGCCCAGGAATGGCGAGATTCAGGCACAAAAAAACCGGTATCAGAAAACCGGTTTTTTTAATGGCGGAGAGGGCGGGATTCGAACCCGCGATACGGGGATAAGCCGTATACACACTTTCCAGGCGTGCTCCTTCAACCACTCGGACACCTCTCCACATAGTCGTGTACACAAAATGCATCCGTATAGTCCCGATATTCTCAATCGCTCTACCAAGGCTTGAAGCAGACCATCGAATCTGGCCGCTTCGGTACCACCCTGGCTGGGTTCAGCCAATGGCCAGGTGCTTTAAGCCCCCGCATCTGGCACACCCTTTTAGCAAAACAACAAACGAGTAATAAGATACCATATTATGCACAGCTCTCCATGGTAACGTATGTTGTGGGGAAAGTCACGAATGAGGTACCCTTTAAAGAGCACCTGAGCGCGATGATTCGAATAACCCCGACGTGAAACCGGCGGGCAGGTCCGGTAGACTTCACGCGTTGTCTTTGTGTTCTTATACAATGCGGTGTTCGCCATGGTGGTCGAACACGCCTTAGGTTTATTTGACGGATAAGCATGCGAGTCCTCGTAAGCAATGACGATGGCGTGGATGCCAAGGGTATTCACGTGCTTGCTGATCGCCTCTGTGCCATAGGCGACATCACGGTGGTTGCGCCGGATCGAGACCGTTCCGGTGCAAGCAACTCTTTAACCTTGGATGCTCCGGTTCGTGCAACACGCATGCACGATGGCCGCTACCGCGTTGCCGGAACGCCGACGGACTGCGTCCATCTGGCACTGTCTGGCCTGCTTGAGGAAGAGCCGGACATTGTCGTGTCAGGCATCAACAACGCGGCCAATCTCGGCGACGATGTGATCTATTCGGGAACCGTATCAGCGGCGATGGAAGGCCGCTTTCTTGGTCTGCCGGCCATCGCGGTATCACTGGTGACCGATCACCACGAAGGAGTGCATTACGATTCGGCGGCGAAAGCGGTGCTGCTACTGATGCAACGTCTGCTAGTCGATCCACTACCGGCCAATACCATCCTTAACGTGAACGTCCCTGACCTGCCCTGGGACCAGACGCATGGTTTCGAGGTTACCCGCCTTGGCTGCCGCCACCGGTCTGCGCCCTGCATTGCGCAGACCGATCCGCGTGGGAATCCCTTATGGTGGATTGGGCCCTCCGGTGACGCGGATGATGCTGGCCCAGGCACCGACTTCGACGCCGTGCGGCGTGGTTTTATCTCGGTCACTCCCATCCATGTCGATTTGACCCGTTTTCAGGCGCTCGAGAAAATCAGCAGCTGGATGCGTTCACTCAATCACGATATGCCCGGTGCGAAGCACGAGGATGCCTAAGCGATGAGCATCCATCCACTCCCCGATGCAGCCCTCAAAGGTGAGGGGCTAACTTCGCAGCGTGTGCGCGACGGCCTGGTAAGCCAACTCGCTACCGGCGGCATTGTTCACCCTCGTGTCCTTGCTCTGATAGGCCACACGCCACGCCACCTGTTTATCGACCAGGCCCTGCATGCACACGCTTACGAAAATACGGCACTACCGATTGGTCACGACCAGACCATCTCACAACCGTGGGTCGTAGCACGCATGAGCGAGTTGCTGCTTGAGCACCTTGGCCAACGCGCAGGCAAGCCGTGGAAAGTGCTGGAAATTGGCACCGGATCGGGCTACCAGGCGGTGATACTGGCGGGACTGGGCGGCCAGGTGTATACGCTTGAACGCATCGGACTCTTGCTGCGCCAGGCGCGACGCCGTTTCCGTCAGCTTGGCCTTGACACTATCCGCTCCCGACACGAAGACGGCTGTCTTGGCTGGCCAGGCGAGGCACCTTTTGATGCGATCATTCTTACTGCTGCCAATGAAGTGATTCCTGAGGCCTTGCTCGATCAACTCAAACCAGAGGGGGTAGTAATCGCACCATTAGGTCCCCCAGGACACCAGAGACTGGTGCGTGTGTGTGCTGACCACACCGGTCAGTGTGTGCAGCAAAAGCTTGACATGGTCAGCTTCGTACCACTGCGTCATGGCATCGATTGATGCGCTACTTTGAAAAAGTGTATGCGCGTGTCCTGGGCTGGACGCGCCACGAACACGCGCTGCGCTACCTGTGCGTTCTGAGCTTTGCGGAGGCTTTTATTTTTCCGGTGATCCCCGAGGTGATGCTGGCCCCCATGATGCTTGGCAAGCGACAACGTGCATTCTTCTACGCACATATCAGCCTGCTCTGCTCACTGCTCGGTTCAGTGGTCGGCTATGCCCTGGGACACTGGGCATTTCAGGCGCTTAGCGGCCCACTGGAAGCGTTGCATCTGCTACCCGTCATTGAGCTGCACGTAACGCACCTGCGGGCAGAAATGCACCAGCACGCGCAGCGTTTGCTGCTGGTGCTTTTTTTCATGGCCCTGCAACCGCTGCTACCCATGAAACTCGTCACCTGGGCAGCCGGTATCGTCGGGGTGCCGCTTTTGCCATTCTTGATGTGTGTGGCATTGGGGCGTGGCAAGCGCGTCTGGTTGCTTGCCTTGCTTGTCCGGAAATGGGGTGAACGTGCTGAACGTATCGCGCACAAGTATATTGAGCCCATCGGTTGGGGCTCACTGACGATGCTACTGGGCCTGATCTTGTGGTGGTATTTCCGGTAATGAAAGGATCAGTGCGTACTCCCGCCATACTGAACCCTGTCAAGGCATACCTGCGCTATGGCCTGTTGGCTACGGCAGCGCTCGTGCTGGGCGCATGCCACATGGTCGTCACAGAACCTATGCCCGTGTCGTCTGGTGCTGTAGCAGGCATGCAGCAGGCCACATTGCACGCAGGCGGACGTGTGACCCACGGGGAATACCACGTGGTGAATGGTGACACGCTTTACTCCATTGCCGCACGTAACCGGGTGGATGTGCACATCCTGGCACGCTGGAATAACATTAACGCACCTTATACTATCCACACGGGACAGGTGTTACGTCTATCGCCCGCTCGCAGCATCTCAACCCCTGTGGCAAAGCCCGCCCGGCCAGACGCATCCAGCCACTGGTCTGCCACCCCTCCAGAAACAACAGCCAGATCCGGCCATTCGACTAACAACGCTGCACCAACATCTGTTTTCGTCACTGGTGGAAGACACTGGGTTCAGGGCATAAACTGGCAGTGGCCAGCTTCCGGCAGGCTTATCAAGCGCTTCCGGCCTAGGGATGCGATCCCCAGCATCGCGATAGCGGGGAGTTCCGGGACACCGGTACTGGCTGCCGCTAATGGAACCGTGGTATACAGCGGCAATGGTCTGGTCGGCTACGGCCAACTGGTGATTGTCAAGCACAACAAACATTTTCTTTCTGTGTACAGCCACAACCGCAAGCGCCTGGTCCATGAAGGTCAGCACGTCACTGCCGGGCAACAGATTGCCCAGATGGGATCAACCGGTACTTCACGCAATGAACTGGAATTTCAGATCCGCAAAAACGGAAACCCGGTCGATCCTCTGGACTATCTTCCCCTACTGCCCAAACCGCTACGATAGATGTTCTGCCAGCTGCCGTCGGACACGCCTTCCCCAGTATGGCTAACTGTTTTCCTGCAAAATGAAAGCCGCCATAACACGTCGCCCTTCGTTAGCCAGCAGGTCATAGGTGCGCGCGGCAGCAGCATTATCCATCACCTCGATACCAATACCCCGACGCAGCAAAGCCGCCATAAAAGCGGCGTCAGGGAAGATCTGGCACATGCCGGTACCCAGCACCACCAATTCAGGTTGCAGGGCGATGATGCCCCCGATAGAACTGGCATCCAGCACGCGCACGTCGGCAACGGGCCAATCTTCGACCATACGCCGGGGTGTCAGTAAAAAACTGTTCTCCAGCTTGCGACCGGCCACCGTGATGTGACGGTCCTGCACACTGTTTACATGCAGGTAATGGCCATCATTATCACGCGAAAGTTCCATGGCTATTTAGCGTGGTAAAGCCAGTTTCGGTGCCTCTTCATTACGGCGAAACAGCAGCAGCATGTGCCCGACCTGCTGCACGTTCTCGGCACCAGTCGCGCCTGCAAGTGCTTGCATCTGAGTGTTGCGCTCGTCCCTGCTATCACCAGAAAGCTTCACCTTGACCAGCTCATGACGGCGTAGTGCCGTGTCCAGTTCACTGAGTACAGATTGTGTGGCACCACGGGCACCCAGTCTTATGACCGGATCAAGTTCGTGGGCGCGGCCACGCAAGTAGCGCCGCTGCGAAGGGGAAAGACTCATCGGTGCTACCTCGAGTTATTATGGTCGATCACTGTAACTGGCTGTCTTTGTGCTGCGTGGCAAAACCGCGAACCCAAGAGAACACCCCGCTCATGGCACGCATCACTGGAACAAGTCCAAGACTCAGACATATAATAACCGGAATGATGGGCCAAAGCCCCACCCATTAAATATCTTGTTGGTCACCTTGCAGCTCTTGAATTTTCATCCATTTTTCTCCACAATATTTCTTTGCATCGTCGTGATGACGACCAGAAGCAGAGTCCACAAGGATCCTGCTGAGGAGTCGGCTCTTCTACTCCCCTTGAAGGACGCCGACTCGACAAAAAACCGCGTGCCACTCCCCTGACACGCGGTTTTTTTTGCCTGCCACCCGGATGGTCGAAGCAAAGCTTAAGCGCTATGCCGCATGAAAAAGGCCATCATGCATTCTTGGTATATCCTTGGTATACCAACACAAGGCCCCGACGCATGCGCTGGGCCTGGTAAGGAATCAAGGCCTCCATGATTATCCAGTCGCTACTTGATACCGATCTTTACAAGTTCACCATGATGCAGGTGGTTTTGCATCATTACCCCGCGGCACAGGTTGAGTACCAGTTCAAATGCCGCAATCACGGCATTGATTTGCTGCCCTGTATGGATGAGATCAAAGATGAACTTGGGGCGCTATGCAGCTTGCGTTTCGCTCCCGACGAGCTTGCGTATCTACGGGCCATGCGCTTCATCAAGAACGATTTTGTCGATTTCTTGCGCCTGTTCCAGCTCAATGAGGCGTACGTAACCATTGAGCCGTCCGGCCAGAATCATGGTGAGATAACGATCCGTATCGTCGGGCCGTGGCTGCACACCATTTTGTTTGAGGTTCCACTACTTGCCATTGTCAGCGAAGTGTACTTTCGCCGCATGTACCCGAAACTGGATCTGACCCAGGGGCGGCAGCGACTGGAAAACAAAATCGCTCTACTGCATAAAACGCCCAATTACGAGCTTTGCCGTATCGCCGACTACGGCACGCGCCGGCGCTTTTCGAGAACCTGGCAAGAGGAGCTTCTTGTCTCCTTAAGTCAGGGACTCGACAAGCAACTGGCTGGCACCAGCAATGTGTGGCTGGCGAAGCGGTTCGGGCTGACGCCACTTGGCACCTTCGCCCACGAATACCTGCAGGCACATCAGGCACTGGGACCACGTCTGCGCGATTCACAGGTGGCCGCACTGGAAACCTGGGCCAAGGAGTATCGTGGCGATCTTGGTATTGCACTATCAGACGTGTACGGACTGACTGCCTTTCTGCGTGACTTCGACATGTATTTCTGCAAACTATTTGATGGTGTACGGCACGATTCAGGCGATCCGTTTAATTGGGGTGAACGGATGATTGCGCACTACCAGGCCAACCGCGTCAACCCACGTGATAAGGTACTGATATTTAGTGACTCTCTCGATATCCCCAAGGTCATGCAGCTTTACAAACACTTTCATCATCGCTGCCAGCTCGCCTTCGGTGTGGGCACCAACCTCAGCAATGACATGGGACCTTCGCCGCTCAACATTGTCATCAAAATGGTCCGTTGCAACGATCAACCGGTCGCAAAACTTAGCGACTCTCCGGGCAAGAACATGTGTAGTGACGCAACCTATCTTGCTTATCTCAAGAAGGTTTTCCAAATTCCGACCGCATAGGTTTAATGACTTTGGGCCGACCGATAAAACACCAGGGAACACCTTCAAAGCCGGACAGCAGCCTCGACTTGTGGCATACAATGCGACCTGCAGGCAAAAACAGATGGACCGAACAGAAATTTCTTAATTGTTTATTCATCTCCCTTCAAGGATACCACCATGCTCAGTGTTTACGATTTCAGCGCGCACGATATCGACGGCCACGAGTGTTCGCTCTCCCAATGGCGTGGAGACACACTCGTGATCGTCAATGTAGCCTCGAAATGTGGCTTCACCCCACAGTACAAGAACCTGGAGAAATTGTGGCGGAACTATCGTCATCGCGGGGTCACGGTGCTGGGTTTCCCCTGCGACCAGTTCGGCCACCAGGAACCGGGCAATGAACCTGAGATCAAGGAATTCTGTAAAAGCCACTACCAAGTCAGCTTCCCGCTGTTCGCCAAAATCAGGGTAAACGGCAAGAACGCGCATCTGCTATACCAGTGGTTAAAGAAGGAAAGCAAAGGCATCTTCGGCAGCAAGGCCATCAAATGGAACTTCACCAAATTTCTGGTAGGTCCCGATGGTCAGGTAGTTAAGCGCTACGCACCCACCGACAAACCAGAAAAAATTGCGCGTGATTTGCCTGCGGGCAATCCCCCTCAAACGGATGGGTGATTGCCCCCGTGGATGTTAAAGGCTTCTTCCAGCCTTTAACGCGCGGGCACCCTAGCTGATCTCAAGTGGCCATGAGCACGAAAATTGGTCAGCAACGCAACAATAGTGTCAATGTAGTGGGCGGCGCTCGTCGTATCCTCT
>JAAXIA010000074.1 GCA_012270595.1 Rhodanobacteraceae bacterium
TCACTGCCCTGCTTGTCTTCACGTGCCGCATTAACGTCATCAAAGGCATCCCTTACCTCCTGCGGCGGGGCCACTTTCTGGAAGCTGACATCGTTGATCTGTAAGCCAATGTGGTAGCTATCAAGTGTATGCTGGAGGATATCCCTGGTCTGTTGCTGCAAGGTGCCCTCCTCTGCCTGGGCAGACACAACGCTGGCACTGTTGGTAATGTGTGCAGTTTTTGCTGAAGTTAGCGGACGGTTATCGCTCATACCAGTTAGGATGTCATCCATGGAATGGGCACCTACCACCGCGCGTACGGCAGCTTCAGCCGCCTCGCGCAAGGTTTCCTGGGCATCCCGCGTAGAAAAAAGGAACCTGCGCGGATCTGATACCTGGTATTGCACATTAAAGTTAACCAAGATGATGTTTTCATCACTCGTGAGCATACGCGCCTGGTCTGAAAGGGAACGCACATCAGTAGTGGCCACCTTTCTAACTGACTCAATCGGCTGCGGTAGTTTTAGATGGAAACCGGGCGTTAGAGTACGCTCATAGCGGCCCAAGCGCAGCACCACACCGGATTGATTGGCAGCAATCACGGTGTAACTACCTAGCGCAAACCATACCAGCACCAGTATCAACACAATGACAAAAGGACCGCCATGTCCGCCACCAAGCTTGCCAAGGTACTGGTTCAGATTTTTTAGCACCGCACTCCATGCCGGATTTTTACCAGCATCCCGACGGTTTTTGTTCCACGGATCACGCGGCCCTTTGCCGGGTTCATTCCAAACCATAATCGGTATCCTTATAAGGCCATGTGGAGCTCGGCTGCAATGGCCGGAAGTGACTATAAACAAAAAGAGACACGATGGCGAATCTTTAGGTGTACACAAACACGCCGGATTCTAGCATAGCTTCGCCGTTGCCTACCAATAGTG
Organism: Rhodanobacteraceae bacterium; assembly: GCA_012270595.1. Classification (GTDB taxonomy): domain Bacteria; phylum Pseudomonadota; class Gammaproteobacteria; order Xanthomonadales; family Rhodanobacteraceae; genus Rhodanobacter_A. The sequence continues at coordinate 924 of JAAXIA010000074.1, forward strand.
CAGCTACACTGAAGCATCGACGGGAAATCAGTTGATAACAAGCTGTCCATCGCGTTTCAATCAACCTTAAGACCGGTCGCTATCAAGCAGATTCGCAAGGAGGGCCGTGTCACTGTCACCTTGGGCAAGCAATGCTGTAATAAGGCTTTGTGGCGCGTCGATATGCAGGCACCAGCCTTCATCATCCACACTTTCGTCGACAATCACCCCAGCAACCATAAGTCGCGCATGGAGACGCCCCGCGCTCAACGGCAATGTCAATGCGCAACGCACGCGATCACCACCGAGCCGTTCAACCAAAGCCTCTCGTAGCAGTTCCAATCCCTGTCCATTGGTGGCAGAAATCCACACTGTGCGTGCTTGACCGTTCTGGTCGTGATCTATGTGTGGTGACAGTAACGCATGGGGATCTTTTTTATCCGGAAATACCGTTCGTTCAGGCGCATACTCAGCTTGAACCGCTTCCCGAGCTTGCCGGTCTCGTCTGTCCACCGCTACGGTATCGATCTTGTTCATCACCTGTAACTGCGGTACATCGCCAACACCAATGTCTTCCAGCACCTGATTGACCACTGCGGCCAATTGTTCACAATCATCATCGCCTGCATCACGCACATGCAGCAACAGGTCAGCGTCGCGCACCTCCGCCAAAGTGCCGCGAAAGGCAGCGACCAGATCGTGTGGAAGATCACGCACGAAACCGACCGTATCAGAGAGCACCACCGGACCACAGCCAAGCCCATCGAGCTTGCGCACCGTCGGATCAAGGGTAGCAAATAATTGATCGACCGCATATACCTGTGCACGGGTCAATGCATTGAAAAGCGTTGATTTTCCAGCATTGGTATAACCAACAAGCGCAATGCGCTGGGTCTTGGCCCGCAAGCGCGCGCGCCGCTGCTGATTACGTTGGGTTTGCATCTTTTGCAAACGCCAGGTGAGCTGCTTAACTCGCCTCCCCAGCAGGCGACGATCGGTTTCCAGCTGCGTTTCACCTGGGCCGCGATTACCAATGGCACCGCCACGCTGGGTATCCAGATGGGTCCAACCACGCACCACGCGCGTTGCCAGATGTTTGAGCTGGGCCAGTTCCACCTCCAGCTTGCCCTCATGTGAGCGGGCGCGCTGGGCAAAAATATCCAGAATCAATCCGGCACGATCTACAACACGCATGCCAAGTTGCTTTTCGAGATTGCGCTCCTGCACCGGGGTCAGCAAATGGTCTACAAGTACCAAGTTAACATCCAGAAAACGCGCCGCTTCGGCGATTTCATCGACTTTTCCGCTACCAATGTAATAGCGCGAACTGGGCTTTTCGACGCGTGCCACCAAAGTGTCCAGCACCTGGGCACCCGCAGATTTGGCCAATTCGGCAAACTCATGCTCGCGGCGCAAAACACCACTATCACCACGAGCATAAGGAACAACCAAAATGGCGCGTTCACCTTTTTTTTGTCTATCAAACAGAAATAATCAACCCCAAAATTAATGATACAACGGACAATAATGAAGTTTTAGTCACCATTTTGAGGTTCACTCTCAGCATAACGCTGAGGCACACGTTCGTACTGTTGGGCATGATGCTCATACTGCTGGGCATGAGGCGCACGTTCGTATGGCTGGGACGGAAGTGCACGCTCATAGTGCTGTGGGCGAGGTGGCCGTTCGTATGGTTGTTGAGGTCCATCGTGGTCATAGCCTTCATAGCCTCCGCCCACACGTACATTACGGCTGGGTAATACCGTAGAAATGGCGTGTTTGTAAACCATTTGACTAACATGGTTACGTAGCAGCACTACAAACTGATCAAAGGATTCAATCGTCCCTTGCAATTTGATGCCATTAACCGTGTAGATAGCTACAGGAATGCGTTCACGACGCAACAGATTAAGAAACGGATCTTGCAATGATTGACCTTTGGTCATTTCTCTCTTCTCCAAAAGTTTTTTGGAAAAACGAATAGAAGGAAAAAAGTAGTCATCAAGATGCACTGCATCTACTTACCCTTTTTTTAAGGTCCACAGTTTTTCCAGTCGATTAACCCAAAGCGCAAATTATAATCTATCTTGTCCTAAAATTGGAAGTACATATCACTAAAAATATTGTCCGAATACTGGGATGGCTCCCCCATCAGGCCACGGCGAGAAATAGTTTAAGCGCATTGGTAGCCTGGCGTTCTAAAACCGGCCATGGCGCGTCAAGCTTTCGAGCATCCCACTCCCTGCGCAACCAGGTCAGTTGCCGTTTCGCCAACTGGCAGGTTGCATGGATAGCACGGCTTCGCATGGTAGCATAGTCAATATGGCCACCCAGGTACTCCCAGGCTTGGCGATAGCCCACCGCACGTATGGCTGGCAGACCAAGGTGCAGATCCTCACGTTGCCGCAAGGCAGCCACTTCATCGAGCAATCCAGCGTCAAGCATGGTGTCAAAACGGGCAGTGATTCGCGCATGCTGACGCGTGCGATCCGTGGGCATTAGAATCAATTTAAGCACACGCCAAGGGAAAATCCGCGTATCACCATCACACTGCTGGGCGCTTAATGGTCGACCAGTGAGCGTAATTACCTCCAACGCACGCTGTAATCGCTGCCGGTCTCCTGGCCGGATGCGCTGGGCTGCAAGTGAATCAAGCTTTTCCAAGCGGCGATGCATGGCCGCCCATCCCTGG
>JAAXIA010000140.1 GCA_012270595.1 Rhodanobacteraceae bacterium
GTGCGTACTACTTCAAAGGCAAAGGCCATGTGGCAGCTCTCGTCACGAAACACCCAGTTGGTCCCCGAAGCTAGACCATGCAACAGACCACGCGACCGGAAGTAATACACATAGGCAAACGCCGCAAAGAAAAACATGCCCTCTATGCAAGCAGCAAAGCAGATCAGGTTGAGCAGAAACTGACGCCGCTGCGCACGCGTTTCCAGACGGCTCAGCTGATGGATGGAGTCAATCCACTTGAAGCAGAACTCGCCCTTAGTCCGGATTGAGGGAATATTTTCAATCGCTGCGAATATCCTGGCACGCTCAGCCTGATCGGGAATATAGGTATCAAGCAATGTCAGATAAAACTGCACGTGCAGTGCTTCTTCGTAGAGCTGCCGCGACAAATACATACGCGCTTCGGGCGCGTTGATGTGCTGATACAGGTTAAGCACCAGATTGTTTGATACGATGGTGTCACCAGTTGCGAAGAACGCAATCAGGCGACGGATCAGGTGCCGGTCAGCTTCCGACATCTTGGTGTTGAGGTCGGTGGTATCCTGTGAAAAGTCCACCTCATCCACCGTCCATGTGTTTTTGATAGCGTTACGGTACATCTCGTAGAAGGCTGGGTAGCGCATTGGCCTCAGGGTAAGTGCAAAGCCGGGATCAAGGATGTGCTGAGGGCGATCAGGCAGAGCAGACATAGGTGGTTTCCTCACGGGCCAGGGGCGTCCGGGTGATGATGCAATCGCCACCCTGTCGGGTTAGTCATGGCAGTCATCATGGACCACAACAGGGGTGACCATAGGTTTACTGACAGGCATCACAATGATCTGGGTTCTCCAGCGAACAGACCACGGCAGCCATGGCCTGCGGATTTGCTTCCTTGCCTTTATCTACCGTGGTTTGCGCGATCCGTGTCGCAGGACGCGAACGCAAATAGTATGTGGTCTTGAGGCCAGCCTTCCATGCGTACATGTACATGGAAGAGAGCTGGCCAATTTTCGGATTTTCCATGAACAGGTTCAGGGACTGACTCTGGTCGATATAGGCGCCACGCGCTACAGCAAGGTCGATCAATACTTTCTGCGGCAACTCCCACACGGTGCGATAGATTTGCCGCAAACGCTCAGGGATCGCGCTGATAGCCTGAATCGAGCCTTCAGCCAGCTTGATCGCATCACGCACTTCGCTGGTCCATAGCCCAAGGGTCTTAAGCTCCTCAACCAGGTAACGGTTCACCACGAGAAAGTCACCTGACAAGGTTTCACGCTTAAACAGGTTCGAAAGCATCGGCTCGATACATTCGTAACACCCGGCAATTGAGGCGATCGTGGCAGTGGGAGCGATGGCAATCAGCAACGAGTTGCGCAAGCCTTTGGTTTTGATGTTTTCGCGCAAGGTCTGCCAGCGTGTCTCGTCATGTGGTACCGCGCCTGGCCAGTGGTCAAACTGTAACTGGCCTGTTGCTGTGCGGGTTTGAGCAAAACCCGGATGTGCCCCTTCAGTTTCGGCCAGCTCACTGGACTGCGACAAGGCATGAAAATAGATTTCCTCGGCAATACGGCTGGACAAGGCCAGTGCTTCGTTTGAGTCAAATGGCAAACGCAGCTTGAAGAACACATCCTGCAAGCCCATCATGCCAAGCCCTACCGGACGCCACTTACGATTAGCCGTGGCAGCACTCTCAATGGGATAGAAGTTAAGGTCAATCACGCGGTTGAGCTGACGCACTGCTGTGCGCACCGTGCTGGCCAGTTTGTTGAAATCAAACCTGTTGTCGGTTACGTGACGCGACAGATTGACCGAACCTAAGTTGCACACCGCCGTTTCACCGGCATGGGTGACTTCGAGAATTTCGGTACACAGGTTTGACAGATGAATGACATTCCCCGCCCGCGCGGTCTGGTTACTGGTGGCATTACAGCGATCCTTGAAGGTCATCCAGCCGTTACCCGTTTGCGCCAGTGTGCGCAGCATGCGCATGTACAATTCGCGCGCATGCACTTTCCTGACCGCCAAACCATCAGCCTCGGCCTTGCGATAGGCCTCGTCGAAGGCATCGCCCCAAGTATCGACAAAATGCGGCACCGTCTTGGGGTCAAACAAGGACCATTCGCCATCGCTTTCCACCCGGCGCATAAACTCGTCGGGAATCCAGTTGGCTAAATTGAGGTTATGTGTACGCCGCGCATCATCGCCAGTGTTATCACGAAGCTCTAGAAACTCCTCAATATCGGCATGCCAACTTTCCAGATACACACACGCAGCCCCCTTGCGCCGACCACCCTGATTAACCGCTGCCACCGAGGCATCCAGCGTTTTAAGCCACGGCACCAGACCATTGGAGTGACCGTTAGTGCCATGAATCAGCGAGCCACGCGAACGCACCCGCGAATAGGCCAGACCGATGCCACCGGCGAACTTTGACAGCTTGGCTACATCGGCGTACTTGTCGTAAATAGACTCCAGCGAATCGTCCGGTGAGTCAAGTAAAAAGCATGAAGAAAGCTGCTCGTGCCGGGTGCCGGCATTGAACAGCGTCGGCGAGCTGGGAATGTATTCCAGCCAGGACAGCATACGGTAAAGCTCCAGCGTCTCGCTGATCTCATTGCCGCCCAGCGCACAGGCGATGCGCATAAAAAAGTATTGCGGGGTCTCAATCACCCGTCGCTGCTGCGGATGGCGCAGCAAATAGCGATCATACACCGTGCGCAACCCAAAGTATTCAAAACGGCGGGTGCCAAGTGGATCAATCGCATCGTTGAGCTTGCGCGCATGGTCGACGACGAAGTCACGCAAACGCGTATTGATCAAGCCCCGATCAACACCGTGCATAATCGACTGCGAGAAGCTTTGGATATCCTGTCCGCGTACTTCCTTGTCGATATACACCGCCAGCAAACGCGCGGCAAGATAGCCATACTCCGGCTCCTCGGCAGTGAGTGCGGCAGCCGTGCGAATGGAAAGCTGATCAAGCTCCTTGGTGGTGGCACCGTCATACAGACCACCGATGGTCTTCAGAGCCACGCGCATGGGGTCCACCGCATGCAGACCATCGCCACTTCGCGTAACCGCGCGCACGATCTTGTTCACATCGACCGCTTCCTTGCTGCCATTGCGTTTGGTCACGCTCATCTGGCCAGGATTATGCGGGGGTGTGAGGGCAAAAGCTTCGCTAACGGTTTTACGCATCGGGGTGGGCAAGCTCTTTAGTTAAGCCATCCCATCCTTAGACACCGTTAAGGAATCCAGAGATTCGTTAAGGACAGGCATTTAAGGGGATCCTAGCATACCTGTGCGCACAGGGAATCAGGTCCCGCGAGTCTCCAATGGCGGGACTAAGCATCATGGCACAGCCGACACCCATAAACAAACTGTAAAAGCACCATTTTAAACTTTTGGTATGTTGAATCATAAACATAGAACTCTTCTAGAACTCTTCATAAAGACGGATCAAAGGACATTATAAAGCATCACAAAAAGGTAGAATATAACAACCGCCGCGATACACATTA
>JAAXIA010000081.1 GCA_012270595.1 Rhodanobacteraceae bacterium
CTGAATAGATCAGAGATTCCCTAGGATTATCGCCAGGATTGACGTTGGATTTAAGTCTCTGGAAATGTGAGCATCTGGAAAAGAATATACCTAAGCATGCCTTTAATCGTCAGCAGCGCACTTGGTGGATTTGTCGTTTTAATTGGCAGCATGATGGCTTTTTTCTAGAGTACCTGGTTATTAAATCGTCAAAAAAAGCATGGCATGGGCATCCACGACCATATGTAGTTTCACGTTGCCCATCCTTTTGAGCATCCTGTCGTTTGATTGCCGCCACGTGCTTTCGTCTACATGTGGGTAAACCTTAGGGTTGTTTTTCGTGGTCATAAGGGCGGGGTATGCCGGTTTTTTTTCTGGTCTGGTGAGCCAGCGCCAGATACTGCGTGTGCAAGGTGGCGACCCGTGCGTTTAGTTTTTCGGAGTCGCCGTTATTGTGGATGACGTCATCCGCGATGTCGAGACGTTGTTGCCGTGACGATTGAGCGGCGAGCATACGCAGGGCAAGATCCTCGTCAATGTCGTCACGGGTCATTAGACGCTTGATCTGCGCGGTTTCATCCACATCGACCAGTAACACACGATGTATCCAACGATAGTGCTCAAGGCACTCAACCAGCAGCGGGATTGCCAGCAGGCAGTAAGGCCCGGTATCCGCCTGTGCGTGCTGATAGAGCCAGCACCGGATATATGGGTGGATGCTGGCTTCCAGTATCTGGCGGGCTTTAGGATTGGCAAAAATATGTTGGCGCATTTGCCGGCGATCAAGCTGGCCATCGGTTTTGATCACCTGGTGGCCGAAGATGTTAATGATACGCTTTAGTGCTTCGGTGCCCGGTTGGGTGACTTCACGCGCGGCCCAATCGGCATCGTAGATGGCGATGCCGTGCGCTTCAAAACACCTCGACACGGTGTCCTTCCCGCTGGCAATACCACCAGTGAGTGCAACCACGAAAGCTGGTCTTGCGTGCATCTAAAAACCGCTAAGTTTAAGGAAGCTGTGTAGTAGTGGGTTGCCGCTGATAAAGCAGATCCACCCGGCCGCAGCAATAAAAGGCCCAAAAGGCATAGGGAGGTGAGGTTTGTGTTTGCGTAGCGCGATCAGGCCGACACCACATAGTGCGCCTGTTAGCGAAGAAAGAAGTATGATCGGCAGTAATGCCAGCGGCCCCATCCATGCGCCCAATGCGGCCAGTAGTTTGAAATCGCCGTGCCCCATACCTTCCTTGCCGGTCAGTAGTTTGAATGACCAATACACGCACCACAGGCTAAGGTAACCAAGAGCTGCGCCGAGAATGGCTGCAGGTGCAGTCACGAACATAGGCAGGAGGGAAAGGAGTAACCCAAGCCACAGCAAGGGTAACGTGATCTGGTCAGGTAGTAACTGGGTGCGCACATCCATACCGGTCAGAGCGATTAGACTCCAGGTAAACCCCAAACCGGCAAGCGCTGTCCAGCCAGGGCCAAACTTCCACACGACGATGGCACTGAGCATGGCGCTTAGCAGTTCCACCAAGGGGTACTGGATGGAAATGGGTTTCTTGCAGTAACGGCAACGCCCGCGCAGTAGCATCCAGCTCAGCAACGGAATATTATCCAGCAGCGCCAGCTGATGCTTGCAGTGCGGGCAGTGCGAAGGCTTGCGTACGATTCCCGGAGGTAGGGAAATGGAAGTGTCGTTTTCTGTGCACGGGTCAAGCAGGGCGTGAGCTTCGCGTTCCCACTGCGCTTCCATGCGCAGGGGAAGACGCAGGATGACCACATTCAGAAAACTACCAATCAGCAGGCCAAGAATACCGCTTAAGATGATCCAGGTAGAAAAAGGCAGGTAAGGCATGCACGGGTAGCCATCGCAAGGTAAGGTGTGAGATTTTGGGGTTTTAAGTGCGTATAGGCGTTGTGAGCGGTGTTGTCAGAAGGTGCCGGCAAGCTTGAAGATGGGAAGATACAGGGCAATGACCATACTGCCAACGATAATGCCAAGTACAATGATGATAAGTGGCTCAAGCAGGGTAGAGAGGGTGTCGACTGTATTGTTTACTTCTTCTTCATAGAAATCTGCCACCTTGAACAGCATGCTGTCTAAAGCGCCCGACTCTTCGCCGATCGCGGTCATTTGCACCACCATGGCGGGGAACAAACTGGTCTGGCGCATGGCCAGTTGTAAGGGGTGGCCGGTGGCAACGTCATCGCGCATCTGGCGCACCGCATTGCCGTAGACGCTATTGCCGGTAGCACCTGCCACGGTGTCCATGGCTTCTACTAACGGCACGCCGGCACGGAAGGTGACGCCGAGAGTGCGGGTTAAGCGGGCTATCGCGGAGTTGCGCACAATGCGCCCCATTACCGGCGTTTTTAAGGCTACGCGGTCCAGGAAATGGGCGAGTGTCGCCGAGCGTTTTTCCCCGAGGATCAGGCTGGCTACAGCGCCGGCGATGATAACAAAAACAGGCAGCCAGTACGCGGTCGTAAAAGCAGATGCATCAAGCAGAAACTGGGTGAGCGCGGGAAGTGAGGTACCTGCATCAGCAAAGCTTTTGGCAAAGACCGGTACGACGTACAGCAACATAATTGTGGTGACTGCAAAGACAACAACAAGTACCATGATGGGATAGAACATCGCTTTCTTGATTTTTTTCTTCATCGTCTCGGTACGTTCCTTGTAGGTGGCGATGGTTTCCAGCACGTTATCGAGTACGCCAGCCGATTCGCCCGTACGCACCAGGTTGCGGTAAAGCTCATCGAAATGGGTTGGGTACTTTCCCAGTGATTCGTGCAAAGACTGTCCCCCTTCAATCCCCAGCCTGATGTCGTTTAGCATGTTTTTAAAACGGGCGTTTTTCTGGCTTTCAGCGATGATGTTGAAGGCATGGACCATGTGGATGCCGGCGTTCGTCATGGTAGCAAGCTGGCGGCTGAAGACGGCGATATCGCTGGACTTGACCGCCTTGTGACGACCACTAAACAGAGGTTTGCGTCGCTCACGAACGCTTTGTGGGTTCATGCCCTGGCGGCGCAGCTCAGCCTTCACCAGTGAAGCATTTTTTGCCGGCATGGTGCCTTTCATTAACTTACCGCGTTTGTCCAGGGCAGCCCAGTCGTAAGTACTTGTCTGCACCCGGGAAACCCTGCTGCGATGTGGCAGGGAGGCAGATTTGTTTTTCGTCGGAGCACTAGCCGTGGCCATGGTTTGGGTTCCTCGTTACCGATGTACAATGTGCCGCCTTCTCACCTGGCGTGAACCTTGACGACTAAGAGTTTACGTCAGAACACGGGGCCGGTGGTGTGCTTATAAGCATAAGGCTTACTGTGTTTTTTAACTTTCCGGTCTTAACTACGAAGCGCAACACATGGTAACGGCATGTGTTGCTATAACTACGGACGACGCGTAGCTGCATCTGGATGTGTTTGCGGTGCGTCTGACAGGTTATGCTTGCCACAGTTTAGTCTCTGGTAACGCGGTCGATCTCGGTTAGGCTGGTGATACCGTCCTTCACTTTTTTTAGTGCTGCGGTACGAAGATCCGGAATGCCCGCTTTCAGTGCAGCTTGGGCGATTTGCAATGCATTGCCGCCGCCCAGAATGATCTGCTGAATGTCCTCCAGCATGGGCATGACCTGGTAAATACCAATGCGCCCCTTGTAACCGTTGTTGCATTTATCGCAACCAGCAGGCTCGTAGATGGTCACGCCGGCGTCTATATCTTCCTGTGTGAAGCCAGCCTCCAGTAGCATTTGAGGTGATAACTGGATCGCCTTCTTGCAACTGTGCAGGCGACGGGCCAGGCGCTGGGCGACGATCAACGTAATGGATGAGGTGAGATTGTAGGGAGCAATACCCATATTTATCAGGCGTGCGATGGTCTGTGCCGCATCATTGGTGTGCAACGTGGAAAGCACCATGTGACCGGTCTGGGCTGCTTTAATGGCGATCTCGGCGGTTTCCAGATCGCGAATCTCGCCGACCATGATGACATCGGGATCCTGACGCAAAAAGGAACGCAGCGCAGTCGCAAAAGTCATGCCGCGCTTGGTGTTTTGCTGAACCTGGTTGATGCCTTCCATGCGGATTTCCACCGGATCTTCTACGGTAGAAATATTGCGCTGGTCGGTGTTTAGAATATTGAGTGCATTGTAGAGCGATACCGTTTTTCCTGAACCAGTGGGGCCGGTGACCAGGACCATGCCGTAGGGCTTGGCAATGGCGTCCAGGTAGAGTTTTCTCTGTGCCTCTTCATAGCCTAGATGTTCAATCCCCATTTTCCCCGTTGCGTTGTCCAGAAGTCGCAGCACCAGCTTTTCGCCAAACATGGTGGGCAATGAGCTGACGCGGAAGTCGATGGCATGGTCCTTGGACAGGTTCAGTTTGATGCGTCCGTCTTGCGGTACGCGTCGTTCGGCAATGTCCAGGCTAGATATGACTTTCAGGCGTGAAGAAATACGGCTTGCCAGTCGAACCGGTGGGTTGGCTACGGTTGTCAAGATACCGTCCAGGCGCAGCCGGACGCGGTATTGTTTTTCATAGGGTTCAAAGTGGATGTCCGAGGCTTTACGACGGATCGCATCGAGCAGGATTTTGTTGACAAACTTCACTACAGGTGGATCGTCGCTGGTGCTGGTGTTGATGCCACTCTGACTGGGGTTTTCTTCCTCCTGACTGGTTTCTTCCGTTGCGTCGTTGAGTTCTTCATCGCCCAGATCGGAAGCAACGACACTGGTTATATGGATTGTCGCTTCAATGGCGTGGTTGAGTTGATTGCGTTCAACTAAAATGGGTTCCACCACGCAGTTGGAGTGGAATTTGATCTCATCCAGTGCCTGTAGCTGCATTGGGTCGGAAATACCCACAAACAAGCGCTTGTCACGTCTGAGTAGAGGCAGTGCCCGGTGTTTGGAAAGCAGTTGTTCGCTTATGATATTAAGTGGCAGCCTGGCCAGTGGTATGGCGCTAACGTCCAGCATCGGGATGCCAAACTCGATCGAGGCTTGCTGGGTCAAGGCGGCGCTGTCCACGAGGCGATGCTCCAGCAGGTAGTGAATGAGGGATAGTCTTTGCTGATCGGCCGCATTGACAGCTTTGCGTACATCAGCCTCCATCATCAAACCTGCGCTTATCAGGCGCCTGGCCATACCTGGCAGATTCACCATGTTCGTTTTGATCGGCACTGAGCTGGACATGAAGAAGACGGCTCACATTTCCCTTTGGGTGGCTGGAAATCTACCGCATAATGCTGCAGCAAACCATGAAGCGTCTCGGAAACTTCATGGGGTGATGCCTGGCAAGCTTTCTTACTTGAGTATGCATTTTTGGTTGAGTGTTCATTGCTCTGGAAGTATTAGTGTCACTGGGTCGGTCTGATAATAACGCCGTACCTCATCGTGGCCAGGCTCATTAGCTCACGCAATAGCTACCGTCATGATCGGGGGGCGCACGCATCCTCAGATCAGATGCGGGGAAGTCTGTGTCCAGTGACCAGGGCTGCTACCGTTCCCGTTAAAAAAAACCAGATGCTGTCAAGCACACAAGGTAAGTGCATGTCTCTAAAGAGACACGGTTACGCGTTATAACGGGATTGTGGACAGAGTCGAGACCGATTCAAGCCTAACACATATAGATTTTTACCAAATAAATGAAGACACCGCATACGGTGTAAGTGATCGTCCAGAGCCAAGGTAACACTCGGTGAGTTTTGCTTCAAGTCAGCGTCGAACGGGATTTTAAGAATGAACGAAACACCTTGCGCCTGTAACGCAAATGTAAGGTGTTTCGTTTTTGATTCAAGGCAGCAGGCATGGGTAGTCTGGTGGTGTTGTTTCGCATGAGGGTTCCCGTACAATGGGTGGCCATGAAGCCTATTCAGAGCGATGTGCTTATTCTTGGTGCTGGCGTCATCGGGTTGTCGTGTGCGCTCTATCTACTGAAGGCTGGTGTGGGGGTGCGTGTGCTTGAGCAGGGCAGTCCCGGCTGTGGTAGTTCGCACGGCAACTGCGGTACGATCACCCCCAGCCACGCACCGCCGCTTACCATGCCTGGCATGTTTGGGCGTGCTTTGCGTTCGATGGCCCACACGGACGCGCCGCTCTACTTGAATCCCCGTTTTGACAGTGCGCGTTGGCGCTGGTTGCTTGGTTTTGCCGGGCACTGCAACTGGCAGCATTTTCAACGTGCGACTGCGGCGCGTTGGGCCTTGCTGAGACACTCGCGCCAGGCGCTTGCCGAGCTGATTCGTAGTGAATGCATAGATTGCGAGTTTGAGGAAGAGGGCACGCTCTTTGTTTACCGTCACAGGGAACGCTGGCTAAACGATGAGCGCATGCATGCCCAGATGCTTGATCGTCTGGAAATCCCGCTGCAGCGTCTGGATGGTACCCAGGTAGAGGCGATGGAGCCTGCATTAAAGCAGGGGGTGGTCGGCGGCTTTTTCCATCCCGGAGATGCACGCCTGCGTCCGGAGCGTTACCTGGCCGGATTGGCTGAGCGAGTGCGGGCGCTTGGTGGGGTGATTGTCCGGGAAGCAAAGATTGGGCAACTAGATGTTCAGGGCAAGCGTGTGGCGCGTGTGCACAC
>JAAXIA010000091.1 GCA_012270595.1 Rhodanobacteraceae bacterium
TGGCGGAGGTATTCAGGAAGGTGCCATTTCAGGTTTTGGCGCAATCGGCCAATGACCCGACAGCGCGCGTGGCAGCATTGCGCGTTCCGGGTGGTGCCGATCTTTCGCGCAAAGCGATTGATGCGCTTACCCAGTACGTGTGTAGATATGGTGCAACGGGGTTGATCTGGCTCAAGGTCAGCGATGTGAACGGTGGACTTGATACCATCAGTTCACCGCTGGCGCGGTTTCTTGATGAGGCGATGCTTAAAGTTTTGCTGGAACTTACTGCGGCGCAATCAGGCGATATAGTGTTTATAGGTGCGGGGTCGTGGCAGTGTGTCAGTGCGTTTATGGGTGCTCTACGTCTTAAAGTCGGTAAGGATCGCGGTTTGTGCAAGGAAGGCTGGTTTCCCCTGTGGGTTACCGATTTCCCGATGTTCGAGTATGATGAGGCACAGCAACGTTACCTGGCGCTACATCATCCCTTCACTGCGCCCAGAATCGACGATATGAGCGCGCTCAAGGTTCATGCGGCAACCGCACTTGGTCGCGCTTACGATATGGTGCTTAATGGTTATGAAATAGGCGGGGGGTCCATACGTATTCACCAGCTCTCGATGCAGCAGGCGGTGTTTGAGCTGTTGGGTATTGGCACCCAGGAAGCGCAGGCCAAGTTTGGCTTTCTACTCAAGGCGCTGCAACTGGGTGCGCCACCCCATGGCGGCATGGCTTTTGGTATCGACCGCATTGCTGCGTTGATGGTGGGTACTGAGTCTATCCGTGATGTGATTGCCTTTCCCAAAACAACCAGTGCACAAGATTTGATGACCGATGCGCCCTCACCGGTGACCGCATCCCAGCTCAAGGAGCTTAACGTAGATGTTGTCGATGAATTGCCATTCATTCATGCTCGTGGAACATGAATTTCAGGGTTCAGAAAAACAGTTCCTTGATATAGCACACTCTGAATAATGTAATCTGCGGTCTGTTCTGTGACTATTGAGGATGACAAGTGTTTTTCCAATCGATCAAACAAACCATGATTAAAGCCATGGCGTTCACATCCCTTGCTGGCGTGGGCTTCTGTATCCAGACAGCCGATGCTTTCCAGGTAAAGATAGAAAAAAAGATTGGCCTTACCATGCGGGTATCATGCACGTACTCAGGTCAAGATCCTGCACTATACGGTGGCAAAGGCATTATTATTCAGCCGAAACATGGGAGTAATATACGCTGCAATGGCAGTGATAGCTTTGAATATGATGGTAAACATAATTACGATATGTGGGTTAAGCAGTTTAATGTGCGTAATTTCGATGATGACACGAAAGTAGCTGTTCGTTTAAGATATAAAGAAAAAGATGGCAGTGAGGCTGACTACTGCACTTTTACGATTAATTATGATAAATCAAAGTGCAAAGACAACGAATTTTTATCATCTAATTGCCATCTTTTCTATATAACTCCTAATAAAAACTGCACCCAGGACTACTTGGAAAAGGACTATCATAAGAATCTTGCGGTCGGTGATGGTGAACATATGACTGTACGTATTACCGGCTATAAATAAATCCCCGGCATAGTCTGGGGTGGCAAGATGCGTGGTAGCTTAAATGCGCGCGTTACCCGATTCCTGCACGGGTTGCCCGTTGCTTGAAGTAGGATGCCCAGCACTCTTTTAGCCAGGAAGTGGACACGCCCATGGGTAGAGGCCCGTCGATTGAAGGTCGCAAGAATGCCGAAGACGCACGGCGTGCGAAGGTGTTTACCAAGCTCATTCGGGAAATTACTGTTGCCACGCGCTCTGGTGCTGCCGATCCTGTCGCCAATGCGCGCTTGCGGGTGGCGATGGATCGGGCACTGGCGGCTAATATGCCAAGGAGCACCATTCATCGCGCGATGCACCGTGGATCGGGTGGCTCTGGTGGTAAGACAGTGCGTTATGAGGGCTATGGTCCGGCGAAGGTGGCGCTCATCATTGACGGTTTTACCGATAATGCCATGCGTACCGTTGCCGATGTGCGGTATACGCTGGTTAAACATGGAGGTAAGCTGGGTACCACCGGTTCGGTGGCCTTTCAGTTCATGCGCTGCGGTGAGTTGGTATTTGCCACTCAGGGTGATGCAGCTATGGAGGATAGGGTGCTGGAAGCAGGAGTGGCGGCGGGGGTGGACGATGTGATTAACGAGCATGGCGAAAGCACGTTGCTTTGTGCTCCAGAAGAGCTGGAAAGCCTGCAGCAGAGACTGGCCGTCACCGGTTTGGAGCCAGTGCACGCCGGTGTGAGCATGCGCCCGATGAATCGCGTGACGGTTGTTGATGCGTCGCACAAGGCCCTGCTTGTCTTGCTGGAAAGGCTTCATGCGCTAGATGATGTGAGCAAGGTTTACCATAACGCCCTGCTGCCTTAGTAGTACTTGAAGGCGCAAACCTTGGCACGTGCTCATGCAACGCGGTTGCCTCGCTTTTGCCCCATGAAGTGGACATTTAAGGATGAATAGTTATATTTCCAGTGCACCTGCCAACCGGACTGCTTTGACAGTACGCATTATTGGTATTGATCCGGGTAGCCGATCTACTGGTGTGGGTATTGTCGACGTAGATGAGCGTGGTGGCTTGTCGCATATTTTCCATGCGGTCCTGGAAGTCGCTGATGCGGTGACGTTTCCGTTGCGTTTGAAACGTATTTTTGCCGAACTGGTGCATATCGCAGATGTTCATAAGCCGATGGAATGCGGTATTGAACGGGTGTTTATGGCACGCAATGCCGATTCTGCGCTTAAACTGGGGCAGGCGCGGGGGGCTGCAATTTGTGCATTGGTTAGCCAGGGAATCGCGGTCCACGAATACGCGGCGACCGAGGTCAAGCAGGCGGTGGTCGGTCGTGGCCGTGGTGATAAACATCAGGTGCAGTCCATGATTGGGATGCTACTTGGCTTGAACAATGAGCTGCGCAGTGATGCTGCTGATGCGCTGGCGCTTGCGGTCACCCACGCACACACCCGTGCCAGCCTGCAGCGCACAGGCATTGCGCGTGTAGCCTGGAGACGGCGGTGATCGGCCGTCTGCGCGGCACGCTGCTGTCCAAAAAGCCGCCATGGTTGTTGGTGGAGGTGGCGGGCGTCGGCTATGAGCTGGAAGCACCCATGTCGACG
>JAAXIA010000083.1 GCA_012270595.1 Rhodanobacteraceae bacterium
CAACTGAAGCACCCGCCGTTTCCAGATCCTTCTTAAACTTCTCGGCGTCTTCCTTGGATGCCGCTTCCTTCACCACACCACCGGCCTCGGTCAGGTCCTTGGCTTCCTTAAGCCCCAAACCGGTGATGGCACGGACAGTCTTGATGACTTCGACTTTCTTGGCACCTGCGGACTTTAAAATCACGTCGAACTCGGTCTGCACCTCAGCAGCCGGAACGTCAGCAGCGGCAGCAACGGCTACCGGCGCAGCCGCCGAAACACCAAATTTATCTTCAATGGCTTTCACCAGTTCCATGACTTCCATGAGCGATTTGGCAGCAACAGCATCAACGATTTCTTCGTTGGTCAGAGACATTTTGATTTACCTTTCAGAAAATAGATTCAGTATGAGTTTTCGGTAGTATCAGACCGGATCGGCCTGGCTGGAAGCCTCAGCAGTGTTTTCACCATCAGCTTGCTTGTCAGCCATGGCCTTGAGCGCGCGCGCAAACATCGAAGCAGGCTCAGTCAACACGCGAGCCAGCATAGCCAAGGCTTCCTCGTGATTCGGGAGCGAAGCCAGCACATCGACGTGTGCGGCGGGAAACAACTGCCCTTCCACCGAAACAATTTTTGCCTTCAGCTTGCCGTTACCCTTGGCAAACTCCTTGATCAATCGCCCAGCAGCGCCGGGTTCTTCTGTCGAGAAGGCGTACAGCAACGGACCGGTCAAGGTATCTTTGACAACCTCAAATCCGGTACCGATCAGCGCGCGTGAGACCAAGGTATTTTTCACTACTTTGAGAAAAACACCGTTTTCACGCGCCTTTTTACGCATCGCGGTCATCTGCTCAACCGTGGTGCCCGCATACTCGACAGCAATCAGGGAGTGAGCTTTCGCAGCAACCTCCGCCAATTCGGCGACTATTTCTTTCTTCTGCGACAAATTGAGAGCCATGACACTCCTCCAAAGTAAACTCCGCCCACGGACACTGCCGCCTGCGGCCTTAAGGGAGACATCGGGCTTTAACATGAAGATCCCGATGTCTCCCTGACTAGTGTGGTGGCCTCACCCAGAAACTGAATCAACAACCTTCCAGACAAAGGCGGCACCATCTGCGCAGGCTGGGCACAACAGGTGCCCGATTAAGCCGCACGGCCGACCATGATGACTTTTCCCTATGCCATTTCCCTTGAGCAATCCTTTAGCCCAATCATGATCCACTCGCCGCACCTGCGGTCTTTGACGGCGGCCATGAAGCAGCAGAACCGCTCACAGCTACCCTCAAAAATAGCCTGCAAACTTTTAAGTAGTGTGCGCAGGACTTTACGTTCTGTACTTACTTTGTCGCTACCAGTCCGGCAGCATCAACAGCCACACCAACCCCCATTGTGCTGGACAAAGCAATCTTCTGTAGATACTGCCCCCTTGCAGCAACCGGTCTGGCTTTCAGTAGCCCGGCAATCAACGCATTCATATTATCCGCTAACTGACTCACTTCAAAACTGGTTTTGCCGATACTGGCATGGATGATGCCCGCCTTGTCATTACGGAATTTCACCTGGCCAGCCTTGGCATTTTTCACCGCGGTGACCACATCGATCGCCACCGAACCATCTTTCGGATTAGGCATCAGACCACGCGGGCCAAGCAACTGACCCAGCCTGCCGACGACACGCATCGCATCAGGGGTTGCAATCACGCGGCCGAAGTGGAGATCCCCACTCTGCATACGCTCGGCCAGATCTTCCATACCCACCGCATCAGCACCGGCAGCCCTGGCCATCTCAGCTTTCTCACCTGCCGGACAAAACACCGCAACTTTGATGGTTTTACCGGTGCCGTGGGGCAACAAAGAGGAACCGCGAACACCCTGGTCTGATTTCCTTGCATCAATACCGAGCCGGACCGCCACATCCACGGACTCTACAAACTTCGCCGTAGCATTATCCTTGACGATCTTCAGAGCCTCTTCCAGGGCGTAGCACCTGCCTGGCTGGGCAGCGACCCGTGCTATTTTCATACGCTTGCTAAGCTTGCTCATCACTTAATCCTCCACCACAAGGCCCATGCTGCGGGCACTACCTGCAATCGTGCGCACGGCGGCATCCTTATCAGAAGCCGTTAAATCAGGCTCTTTCTGCCTTGCGATATCTTCAAGCTGAGCACGACTGATCTTGCCAACCTTGTTCGTGTTTGGCTTAGCTGAACCCTTTGCGACTCCGGTCGCCTTCCGCAACAAAACGGTAGCCGGAGGAGTTTTGGTAATGAAGGTAAAACTACGATCAGAATAGGCCGTAATCACGGTAGGAATCGGCAGCCCCTGCTCCAGCTTCTGGGTGGCCGCGTTGAATGCCTTGCAGAACTCCATGATATTCAAACCACGCTGACCAAGGGCCGGCCCTACGGGCGGCGATGGGTTGGCTTGACCGGCCTTGACCTGTAATTTAATGTAACCGACCACTTTCTTTGCCATCAGGATTCTCCTCGCGAGTTCAAGCGCCTGGCAGCTCCTCGCGGCAACGCATCTCCTAGTTTCAAACATTGCCTCACTGTGGAGACCGATCTTGAGGGATGCTAATGAGACGACGCCGTGAACAATAAACATCACGACGCAAGCGAGCAAGTATAAATGCCAATCAAGTTTTAGGCAAGCCCCCCACACACGACTTAGAACATACTTTCACTTTCACAAGTTACCTTCAAAAACGGGCACTTGCGCAAACCAGCTTTTCCAGATCAACCCGCTTGTGCCCGCTGGGGCTGTAAGCGCAACTCGTGCTACTTTTCGCCTGAGGCTCTTAAGCAAAACGCTCAAGGGGTGCCTGGCTCACACCTCAAGGGCACGCCGGTGCAGGCGCATCCGCACAATTCAAGGCACTTTTCTCGCGGATAACTACTCATGCACATGCACGCTCAACCAAGGACGGGAAAACAGACGTACCAAACCAGACAGCAACGACCACGATCAGGTCTTTTCTACCTGGCCAAATTCCAGCTCTACCGGCGTCAGCCGACCAAAAATACTCACCGCCACACTCAGACGGCTTTTCTCATAATTAACTTCCTTAACCTCCCCGTTAAAGTCGTTAAACGGACCATCAATCACGCGCACCACCTCACCAGGCTCGAACAACACCCTGGGCCGGGGTTTCTCAACCCCCTCGCGTACGCGGCTTAATATAGCATCGGCTTCACTGTCGCGTATAGGCAATGGCCGGTCGGCGGTACCTCCAATAAAACCTAGTACTTTAGGTGTTTCCTTGACCAGATGCCAGGACTCATCATCAATGCGCGATGCATTGCCTTCCTTGTCAGTCTCGATCTGTACCAGCACATAGCCCGGGAAAAATTTGCGCTCACTACGGCGCTTCTGACCACTGCGCATTTCGATGACTTCCTCAGTGGGCACCAGGACTTCACCGAACTTCTCATCCATACCGGCACGCCTGATACGCTCCTCAAGGGAGCGCTTGGCCTGATTTTCAAGTCCCGAATAAGCATGGACCACATACCAACGTTTGCTCATGATATCAACCCAGTTTCAGCAACCAGTCGAGAATAAGTGACTTCAGGGTCAGATCAATCAAACCAAGCAGCAACGACAACAGGATCGTCACCACGATAATGATAAGCGTGATCTTGATCGTTTCATCGCGCGTAGGCCACACCACCTTGCGTAGTTCAAACTGCGACTCGACCATATAGTGCCGCACTCGCTGCCCTGGTTTGGTAAAAGCAGCAAGCACCAGAGCCACAACCAGGCCAGCAATCAGGCCAAGCAGACGCACCGATTGCGGCACACTGCCACGCCCCAGCCAGATGTAGCCCACCAGGGAAGCGAGCACGATGACTGCAGCCAAACACAGCTTACCGATATCGCCGGAGCGTGCCTCCTTATTCTGTTCCGCTTTGGTATTCATAGGTTCTGTTGTGCAAAGCCCTTCACTATGACAGCATCTTAACGGGTAGCGTACCAGGCTGGGCACTTATCTTCCTCTTTCATTTAAGTGGCACGCCAGGAGGGACTCGAACCCCCAACCTGCGGTTTTGGAGACCGCTGCTCTGCCAAATTGAGCTACTGGCGTAAATGCGTTCGACATCCAAACACAACGACAAACTACGGACACCTTTCCAGCCTTACGGTTTTAGGATTTCAATATACATCCGCAGGGACAGGACCACGCCGACACCCTTGCCGGAGTGGCATTAAGACTTCCGAATACATGACATAAACTTACTTGATGATCTTGGAGACCACGC
>JAAXIA010000025.1 GCA_012270595.1 Rhodanobacteraceae bacterium
GCTAGTGGTACTGGTGTTTTCCAATAACCAGGTACAAAACCGTATCGTGCAGCTTAGTAAACCTGCGGTCGAAAACGAGCTGAAACAGGCGGCAAACTACATCAATAGTCATTTCGTCGGCTTGCGTCTGAACGACATTCACGGTCAACTGTGCAGCGAATTGCGCGAAGCCGGCAGTGAACTTAACTGCTTGCTAACCAGCGCCACGGAGCTGGCTACTGCCTCCTTTACGCCGTCAACTGACGACGATGACATGCTGGTCAGCGGTCAAACCAACCTGATGGGCTATGCCGAACTGGCCGACCTCAACCGTCTGCGCGAGCTGTTTGAAGCGTTTCAGGAAAAGAGCGAACTGCTGCGACTCATGGAAATGTGCAGCCACGCGCCTGGCGTACAGCTATTTATTGGGGAAGAGTCGGGTTTCACCGTACTTGATGGGTACAGTGTGGTAACAGCCGGTTACGGCACATCGGACCGCGTTCTCGGTGCGGTGGGTGTGATCGGCCCCATACGGATGGCCTACGAGCGCGTGATTCCAGTGGTGCAGACTACAGCCCAATTACTGAGCGACACCTTGAATCGCTCCGCCCTGACCTCATAAGAAGGTCAGAGCGACAAACACCCTCTAATTTTTGAACTGCAGTAGCACCATGCCGACTGCGACTAATGACTTGGGAGTCATAACTATGCATAACACCGATCCGCAGCCAGCAAACGATCCGCAGCCAGCCGACGATGTCTCCGAGACCAGGCACAAGCATGCGGACGAAGCACCAGGCGACGAAATAGCGACGCTCAAGGCGCGAATCAACGAACTGGAAACCACCAACACGAAACTCCACGACACCCTGTTACGCGAAAAGGCAGAGCTGGAAAACCAACGCCGCCGCCTACATCGTGACCTGGAACAGGCCAGGCGCTTTGCCAACGAGAAGCTGCTTGGTGAGCTGTTACCTGTGTATGACAGCCTGGAAAGCGGCCTGGCTGCAGAGGGTGGCGATCTGGTCTCGATGCGTGAAGGTCTCAACCTGACTCTGAAATCACTACTCAAGGTGGGGCAAAAGCATGGACTGGTCCAGCTCGATCCCGTGGGCGAAAAGCTCGATCCGGAGCGTCACCACGCCATTGGCATGGTTGATGCACCCGATGTTGCGACCGGTAACGTGGTAACCGTACTGCAAAAAGGTTATGCGCTAAACGACCGGCTGCTGCGTCCAGCGCTGGTCAATGTAGCAAAAGACTGAACTGGCGCCACCGTAGTACTCATTACTAGTCTGTTCACTTAGAAACAGCCATTGAATAGGGGGATATGAACCCCATCTGGGAATCATCGCAGTCACCTGGGCTGCACCCGAGCATTTGGAGCATAACGACTATGGGCAAGATTATCGGTATTGATCTGGGTACGACCAATTCCTGCGTATCTGTGATGGATGGCACAGCAGCCAAGGTTATCGAAAACGCAGAAGGCAACCGGACCACGCCGTCGATCGTGGCTTTCAGCAAGGAAGAGGAAGTCCTGATCGGGGCATCGGCCAAACGCCAGGGCGTGACCAATCCCAAAAACACCTTTTACGCCGTGAAGCGTCTGATCGGCCGCAAATTCACTGATGCCGAGGTGCAGAAAGATCTCGACATCGTTCCCTACGCCATCATCGCCCACGATAACGGCGATGCCTGGGTAGAAACCTCCGATGGCAAGAAAATGGCACCCCAGGAAATTTCTGCCAAGGTGCTGATGAAGATGAAGAAAACCGCTGAGGACTACCTCGGCGAGAACATCAGCGAAGCAGTTATTACGGTGCCTGCCTACTTTAACGACAGCCAGCGCCAGGCGACCAAGGATGCCGGGAAAATCGCAGGTCTGGAAGTCAAACGCATTATCAATGAACCAACTGCAGCGGCCCTGGCCTACGGCCTGGATAAAAAAGGTGGCGACCGCAAGATTGTGGTATACGACCTGGGCGGTGGTACTTTCGACGTGTCAATCATCGAAATCGCCGAAGTCGATGGCGAAAAGCAGTTTGAAGTGCTGGCCACCAATGGTGACACCTTCCTTGGTGGGGAAGACTTTGACATGCGCATCATCGACTACCTGGTTGATGAATTCCAGAAGGATCAGGGCGTTGATCTGCGTAATGATCCACTCGCCTTGCAGCGTCTGAAAGACGCCGCCGAGCGCGCCAAGGTCGAATTGTCTTCCAGTCACCAAACTGAGGTAAACCTTCCCTATGTCACTGCAGATGCCTCCGGTCCCAAGCACCTCAACATCAAGCTTACCCGCGCCAAACTTGAATCCCTGGTAGAAAATCTGGTCAAGCGCACTATCGAACCATGCCGTATTGCGCTCAATGATGCCGGCCTGCGCGTGTCTGACCTCAGCGAGGTCATCCTTGTGGGTGGTCAGACCCGCATGCCTAAAGTGCAGGAGGCGGTGAAGGAATTCTTTGGCAAGGAACCGCGTAAAGACGTCAATCCTGACGAGGCTGTGGCCGTAGGTGCTGCGATCCAGGGTGGGGTACTTGGCGGCGCGGTGAAAGATGTGCTGCTACTCGATGTCACTCCGCTCTCACTGGGTATTGAAACCATGGGCGGCGTGATGACCAGGTTGATCGAGAAAAACACCTCGGTGCCCACTAAAGCGGCGCAGATTTTCTCCACTGCGGACGACAACCAGACTGCGGTCACAGTGCACGTTTTGCAGGGTGAGCGTGAACGGGCGGATGCGAACAAGTCACTAGGCAAATTCGACCTGTCAGGTATTGAACCTGCTCCACGTGGCATGCCTCAAATTGAGGTTACCTTCGATATCGATGCCAATGGTATCTTGCATGTGTCGGCGAAAGACAAAAAGACTGGCAAGGAGCAGAAAATCGAGATCAAGGCCGGTTCTGGATTGTCCGACGATGAAATCCAGCGCATGATCGCCGACGCCGATGCCAACAAGGAGAATGACAAAAAGTTTCATGAACTGGTGGCAAGCCGCAACAAGGCTGACCAACTCGTCCACACTACGCGCAATGCACTAAAGGAACACGGTGGCAAGGTGCCCGCCGAGCAGCTAAGTACGATTGAAGGCGCACTCGCCGACCTTGAGAAGATCAAGAATAGCGATGACAAAACAGCCATCGACACCAAGGTTGAAAAACTCGAACAGGTGGCACAGGCGCTTTACAGCACGGCGGGACAGTCCGGTACTGATAGCCAGGAACAGGCAGCGCACGGTAAAGCTCCGGACCAGCCCGAAGATGTGGTGGACGCCGAGTTTACCGAGGTTAAGGACGAGAAAAAATAAATCTGCTGCAGGCCACAAACCCCTTGTGGCCTGTGGGCTGATGAAAAGAAGATCGAGAAGCCCAACCTGTGGCGCTGCGCATATCGCCACAGGTTGGGCATTGTGGGCGAACATGGGTGGTTTTATAAGCGCCTGTGGCTAGATCCTGGCTCAGGCGTGCATAGGTTTAAGTCACTCACATCACCGATGTAGGCACTACCTGAGGCTTCAGGCAAGTCACTGAAACTTTCACAGATGGTTTTGAAGCAAGTTGCTTGAATCAAACTGGTAGATCAGAAGCTGTTCGCCATGCGCAACTGACGTATTTTGTTTTCTGTTCATAATTCTCTCTACACCCTAATTTTTATATATATGGATGATGGTCTATGCACATGGGTAGCAGCGATGAGACCCACAACCAATCGACCATACGATGGCGGATGCAATCATGAGCAAGCGTGATTACTACGAAATCCTGGATGTTCAGCGCACGGTGAGCGCTGCCGAGCTAAAAAAATCATTCCGCAGAATGGCGATGAAATATCATCCAGATCGTTGTCCGGATGATCCTCAGGCCCAGGAAAAATTCAAGGAAGCCAAGGAAGCTTACGAAGTCCTTTCCGATAGCCGCAAGCGCGCGCTGTACGACCAGCACGGTCATGCAGCGTTTGAAGGGATGGGAGCGGGTCACAGTGCCGGTTTTACTGACATGGGCGACATCTTTGGCGACATCTTTGGTGATATCTTTGGCACTAGTCGTCGGCAAGGCCATCGCGGCAGTGACTTGCGTTACATCCTGGAACTGGATCTGGTCGAAGCCGTTTTCGGCACCCATAAAACCATCACCAT
>JAAXIA010000071.1 GCA_012270595.1 Rhodanobacteraceae bacterium
AGGTCGATGTGCTGGTGCTCACGGCTGTCTATCCGGCCGGTGAAGCGCCCATTGCTGGCGCGGATGGGCACGCGCTGGCGCGGGCGATTCGTGCCCGTGGCAAGGTGGACCCGGTGTTGATTACTCATCCAGACGACCTGAAACAGATTCTGCCGACCTTGTTGCGTGATGGCGATGTATTGCTGTTATTGGGTGCAGGCGACATCGGCAGCGTGGCATCGAAGCTGGCTCAGGAGGGAGAACTAAAGAGGATGCGGACATGAATGTTATGGTGTCCGATCCGGCATGCTTTGGTCGCGTCGCCGTCGTGCTAGGTGGCGACTCGACCGAGCGCGAGGTATCGCTCGATTCTGGTCGCAATGTCCTGGCAGCCCTTAAGGCGCGGGGTGTTGATGCCTATGCCATCGACGGTATACCAGCGCTGCTTGATGCGTTGCGCTCAGGGCATTTTTCTCGTGTATTCAACATATTGCATGGACAGCATGGCGGTGGTGAAGATGGTGTGCTGCAAGGCGCGCTGGAGTCGCTGCGGGTGCCTTATACCGGCTCGGGAGTGCTCGGTTCGGCATTGTCCATGGACAAGATACGCTCCAAGCAGGTATGGCAGTCGATGGGGTTACCGACCCCTGAATTCGAGGTTTTACCGCGTGGCGCCGACGTCTATGCCATCGCCACTAAATTGGGCTTGCCACTCATTGTGAAACCGGCCTGTGAGGGTTCCAGTGTGGGCGTTAGTTGGGTATTTGAGACCAGCGATCTTGAGCACGCTG
Source organism: Rhodanobacteraceae bacterium (assembly GCA_012270595.1). Taxonomy (GTDB): domain Bacteria; phylum Pseudomonadota; class Gammaproteobacteria; order Xanthomonadales; family Rhodanobacteraceae; genus Rhodanobacter_A. The sequence continues at coordinate 771 of JAAXIA010000071.1, forward strand.
TTGCACTGGCTGCTTGTTATCACGGTGAATTAATGGTGGAACGCCTGATCGAAGGTGATGAGCTGACCGTATCCATCCTTGGTTCTGAGATGCTGCCATCCATCCACATCGCGCCGAAGGGTGGGTGCTACGACTACAACGCCAAGTATATTACCGAGGATACGCGTTTTCGCTGTCCGGGGCTTGAAGATGAGGCCGAAACGGCCTTGCAGGACCTTTCCTGGCGTGCCTTTAGAGCATTGGCTTGCCATGGCTGGGGACGCGTTGACGTGATGCGCGATCGTGTCGGTCAGTTCTGGTTGCTGGAAGTCAACACTGTGCCCGGGATGACCTCGCATTCCCTGCTACCAGAGGCAGCCCGGGTAGCGGGCATGGACTGTGAGACCTTGTGCTGGCGCATACTGGAAAGCAGTTTCAGGGGGGGGCTATGAGCACCTCGGTCCGCCTCGTCATCTGGACATTGGCCACCGCGCTGGTGGCACTGCCTGTTGTGGGCGTGTTGTGTGGCTGGTTCGCCGTCAACCGCTGGCCAGTGACGCAATTGATCGTGCAAGCCCCGTTCAGGCATGTTGGGGTTGAACAGCTTCGTGCGCTGATATGGCCCTATCTGGGCAGAGGCTTCCTTGCACTGAATCTGGATCAGGTGGAACACGTCGTTGCGGCCTTACCCTGGGTCGCCTCGGTGGAAGTCAGCAGGCGCTGGCCCGATACCCTCTTTTTACGTGTGCATGAACGAATGCCCGTAGCACGCTGGAACAATGCACAGTTGGTGAGTCGCCATGGGGTGCTTTTCAGTGTGCCCCATGTCGCCCGTTATAGCTGGTTGCCTAATCTGTGTGGTCCGGAGGGAGACATGTCGGATGTGTTTGATTTCTACCTCCATGCGCGTCATGTGCTACTGGGCACACCACTAAAACTGGTTGGTCTAGGGCTTAGTGATCGTGGTAGCTGGACTCTGCGCACCGCTAGCGGTGCGCGCATCATGCTCGGCGAACGCAAGCTGGCAGCAGCGCGTCTGCACCGATTTGTGGGGGTTTATGCGCAGGTGAGTGCTGGTCATCGCGTGCGTTTTGTTTATGCCGATCTTCGCTACACCAACGGCTTTGCAATGAAGTGGCTGCCCGTTGCCCCTGTATCTGCCGGGCATCCCCATTCACAAACACGGTTCCCATGAAAGTACACAACGATAAAAAACTGGTGATAGGTCTTGACATCGGCACCTCCAAGGTGACCGCGATCGTGGGCGAGTACGAGCCGGGGCAGGCGGCGCAAGTGATCGGTATCGGCACGCATATTTCGCGTGGTCTGAAGCGCGGTTCGGTGGTGGATATGGAGTCTACCGTGCACTCCATCCAGCGTGCCGTGGAAGAGGCAGAATTGATGGCCGCTTGCGATATTCGCTCGGTTTACGCTTCGATTTCCGGTAGTCACCTGGAAACCCGCAATTCACATGGAAGCGCGGCGATCCGTGATCATGAGGTAACTGCTGGTGACCTGGAACAAGTGCTGGAGGCGGCCAGTGCCGTGGCTATACCGGCCGACCGCAAGGTGCTCTACAAGGAATCACAGGAATATCGTATCGACGGACAGGATGGTATACGTTCACCGGTAGGTATGAGTGGCGTTCGTCTGGAGGCTACCGTGCATCTGGTGACCGGTGCGGCTTCAGCGATACAGAATATCAGCAAGTGTATTCAGCGCTGTGGCCTGTCTTTGGACGAGTTGGTACCCGCAGCCATTGCCAGCAGCAAGTCAGTGCTCACCGACGATGAGCGGGAACTGGGTGTGTGCCTGGTCGATATAGGTGCAGGGACCACCGATATCGCTGTCTATACCCAGGGTGCTCTTCGCCATACACGCACCTTGCCAGTCGGTGGAGATCAGGTCACCACTGATATTGCCTATGGCGTACACACGCCGACGGCACACGCCGAAGAAATCAAGATCAAGTACGCTTGTGCGTTGGCCCAGCTTGCACAAACCGAGGAAACCATACAGGTTCCTAGCGTGGGGGACCGCCCGCCGCGCCGTTTGGCACGGCAGTCTCTGGCGCAGAGTGTGCAGGCGCGTTACGAAGAAATCTTCGAGATGGTGCAAGACGAGCTGCGTCGTTCCGGTTATGAAAATTTAATGGCCGCTGGCGTGGTGTTGACAGGCGGCGCGGCACGCATGGAAGGTGCGCTTGATCTGGCCGAGGAAATTTTTCACAAGATGGTGCGCCTGGGTTCGCCGCAGCACGTGGGCGGATTGGCCGATGTGGTGAGCAGCCCGCTGCATTCCACAGGGGTCGGGCTTTTGTTGCATGGCGCGCGCTTACTTGGCAGGCGTCATCATGGGTCAATAACTTACGGTGTAGGTGGGGTCATGGGTCGCCTGCGTGACTGGATCAGGCGGCATTTTTGAGTAGGCAATGCGTTTTCTTTTCACTTGGCTACAGCGGGGAAAATACTCTGATACAGAGGTAATGGAGGACAGGACATGTTTGAATTAATCGATACAGTGGCCCCCAATGCAAATATCAAGGTCATTGGTGTTGGTGGGGGCGGTGGTAATGCGGTGATGCACATGCTCAATGCGAACATCGAGGGCGTGGAGTTTATTGTTGCCAACACCGACGCCCAAGCGATGGAAAGTTGTGGTAATCAGACGCATCTTCAACTTGGGGCCAATGTGACCAAGGGGCTTGGCGCAGGAGCCAATCCGGAAGTGGGTCGACAGGCTGCTCTGGAAGATCGCGAGCGTATCGAAGAGATACTGGAAGGTGCCGATATGGTGTTTATCACCGCCGGCATGGGCGGTGGCACTGGTACTGGTGCTGCTCCAGTGGTGGCGCAGCTAGCCAAGGAAAAAGGCATCCTCACCGTAGCGGTGGTTACCAAACCTTTCCCGTTTGAGGGGCGCCGTCGTATGCAGGTGGCCCTTAAAGGGATTGAAGATCTTGCCCAGAACGTCGATTCATTGATTACGGTTCCGAACGAGAAGCTGCTTAGCGTGCTTGGTCGCGAGATTACCCTGCTCAATGCCTTTAAGGCCGCCAATGACATTTTGCAGGGGGCAGTGCAGGGGATCGCCGATCTGATTACGGCACCTGGCCTCATCAATGTTGATTTTGCTGACGTGCGCACGGTGATGAGTGAAATGGGTCTTTCCATGATGGGATCGGGTACGGCACGCGGCGATGACCGCGCTCAGGCTGCTGCCGAGTCAGCTATCAACAATCCACTTCTGGAAGATATCAATCTTCATGGTGCATGCGGTATTCTGGTTAACGTGACGGCCGGCCCGAACCTCACCATGCGCGAGTTTGATGAGATTGGGCGGGTTATCCATGACTTTGCCAGTGATGATGCGACGGTGGTGATCGGCACCTCACTCGATCCCGAATTGCAGGATGATGTACGAGTTACCCTGGTGGCTACCGGGTTGAATATGGCAGCAGCGCGGCAGCCGGTGCGTCCGGTTGCCATGCCGGGGCAAGAGGTGACCACGGCAAACGCAACGGTGACTCCTGCGGTGGCGCGGGTGCGCCCGTCGCCACTCGTGCTGCGTACCGGTAGCGGCAACGAGGTGGTGGATTATGCCCAGCCGCCGGAGCCACCATCCGGTCACGGTCGTGGCAGCCCGCGACCTGAGGAGGCGGAAAAGAACAACGGGCAGGGTCTTGACTACCTGGATATTCCGGCTTTCCTGCGCCGTCAGGCGGACTAGAGTGTGTGCACGTAGTGTGCTACCTTAGGCATGTACTTCGTGTTAAAATGGGCTGCTTTGTGTATCATTCGTGACGAAAAGCAGGCTTTACTTCAGCGTTGAGACAGTTCAAGAACGGAAATGATTAGACAACGCACGCTCAAAAACAGCATCCGCGCTACCGGCGTGGGTTTGCATACCGGTGGCAAAGTGTTTATGACGCTGCGTCCGGCTGCGCCCAATACCGGTATCGTTTTCCGTCGCACGGACCTGAGTCCACCAGTAGATCTTTACGCATGTCTGGACAATGTGGGTGACACCCGTCTGTCTACCACTCTGACTTCAGGCAACGTGCGTGTTTCTACGGTTGAGCACCTGCTGTCGGCAATGGCCGGGCTTGGTATTGACAATGCCTATGTGGATCTGTCTGCACCGGAAGTGCCAATTATGGACGGGAGTGCCGGCCCCTTTGTATTTCTTCTGCAATCTGCAGGTATCGAGGAGCAGTCGGCGGTCAAGCGTTTTATTTGTATCAAAAAACCGGTCAAGGTGAGTGAAGGCGATAAGTGGGCCAGCTTTGAACCATTTGATGGTTTCAAGGTGGGTTTTTCTATCGAGTTCAAGCATCCAGTCATTTCCAGACATACTTCGATTGCTGAGATCGACTTTTCCACCACCTCTTTCGTCAAGGAGGTCAGTCGCGCTCGCACCTTCGGTTTTATGCGCGACATTGAGATGTTGCGGGAAAATAATCTGGCATTGGGCGGCTCCCTGGATAATGCCGTCGTGCTGGATGATTACCGCGTGCTTAACGAGGATGGGTTGCGTTATGAAGACGAGTTCGTCAAGCACAAGATCCTTGATGCCATCGGTGACCTCTATCTGCTGGGCCGTGGCTTGATCGGTGCTTATCGCGCACATAAGTCCGGTCATGAGCTTAATAACAAGCTGCTATGCAGCTTGATGGAGGATACCAGTGCCTGGGAAGAAGTCAGCTACCAGGTCAACCCGGTGACGGCACCCATCTCCTATGCCTGTCCAAGTCAGGTGGTCTGACTGGGCTGGCTAGCTGGAAAGCTTCGTATCGCTATCGGCCATCGCGGCCAGATCCAGCAGCTGTGTCCGTAGTCCTTCATCTGCAATGGACGCCGCAGCGCGCCTCAGATGTAAACTGGCGGCAGCTGAAAGTACCTTGGCTGGTTCAAGCTCGATGATGGGGTAGGAAAGTTGCGCAACCTTAATGACAACCGAATCGGTGTAAACCTCGATGGCGTGTGCCATGTCGAGGATGGACTTTTGATGTAGGCGTAATCGTGATGCCCACACCGACGATCTCGCCAGAAAAACAAGCTGGCTGTTACGATATGAGGCAAACCTGACATGTTCACGCAGTGGCATGGGCAGGGTTTGACGCAAGGTGCGATCGAGGGCATCAAATTCCTTGGCTTTTCGAGCCAGCGCGGCGAAGCGATCGCAGTCGCCAAGGTGTACGGGGCCGTGCGTGGCAGGACGTGAATTCTTGGTCAAGTGGCTGGGCATGCGCGTTCAGGTGGTGGGACGTACACGTATAGGGTAAAACAGTTTCTGGAAAAAAACCGATGTGGAAAGATACGCGAATCGTACTCCTTGTTTCAGGTACCAGGAGAGCGCCGAAAGCCCTGGATTTGGGTAGACCCCGTGTGCGTTGGGCGTTGCTGGGGCTGGTACTGGCCTTGATGTTGCTCTGTACTGGTCTTGGGGTCGGTGTGACGCTAGTCATCTCTCGTTCACATCATCGCTTGCTGGCTGAGGTCATGCGTTTGCATCAACGGTCCAGCGAGCAACAAAGCCAGCTCGATCATGTGCGCAAAGATGCCGGGCGACAACTCGATGCGCTGGCGGTGAGACTGGGTCAATTACAGGCACAGTCAACCCGGATAAATGCATTGGGGGAACGTCTCGTCCAGCTCGGCAAGCTTGACAAAAAAGAGTTTAATTTCAACCAGACACCGCCATTGGGTGGTGTTGAGGAAGACACAAGCAGCAATGACCACACACCATTTCGGAGTCTGGATAACAGTATTGACCAGCTGGCCGCGCAGTTTGATGCCCAGCAGGCACAGTTGTCTGTACTGCAAAGCATGCTCATGAATGCGCGGATTGACTCCAGTATGAAGCCGGCTGGCATGCCAGTCTGGAAGCACTGTTACATTTCGTCTTATTTTGGCCCTCGTCGCGATCCCTTTGATGGTCATCTGGAGTTTCATCCAGGACTGGATGTGGCGGCCCCTGTCGGCACGCCTATCCATGCTGTGGCCAGTGGTGTGGTCGTTTTTTCTGGCAAACATTCAGGTTACGGCAAGATGGTGGAAATCAATCATGGCAATGGTTATGCCACCCGTTATGCGCATGACAGCAAGTTGTTGGTGCATGTCGGTGAACAGGTGAAAGTAGGGCAGGTGATTGCCAGAATTGGCTCGACCGGACGTTCCACCGGCCCGCATGTGCATTTTGAGGTGCGTTATAAAGGGCGGGCGCTCAACCCGCTACCCTATGTGCGTTCCCATCACTAGAGTATTTATGATCGCTTAACGCTGCGCCATGGTAGGGGTTTTATTTGCTTATGCCGGTGTCGCGCGGCAGACGCTTTGAAGCTTTTTATGACCGATGGGTCATGAACATGGCATTTCCATCCACGGTTATAATGAGTCGGCTCGGTGAGGCATAAGAAAGTGACACTGGCTTTCCGTGCCCTTAGCCGTGCTTCAAGGAGTTTGTTTTAAGGGTTTCCCTGCATGACCTTCCTGTTCCGCCCGAGTCTTCTCCGGCGGATCGCCATTTGTTACTCTACTGGTTCGAGAAAATTGATGTTCAATCGTGCACTGACGAGTGTTTTCGGTAGCCGCAACGAGCGTGTACTGCGCCAGCTTTCCAGGACAGTCGTGCGTATCAACGCGCTTGAGCCTGAGCTGGAAAAACTCAGCGACGAAGCGTTGCGCGGCAAGACGGAAGAGTTTAAAAAGCGCGTTGCCAACGGAGAGTCGCTGGACAAGCTATTGCCAGAAGCTTTTGCCGTGGTACGTGAAGGTTCCAGACGGGTTCTGGGTCTGCGTCATTACGACGTACAGATGATCGGTGGCATGGTGTTGCATCAGGGAAAGATTGCGGAAATGCGCACCGGCGAGGGCAAAACCCTGGTCGCGACCTTGCCGGTTTATCTCAACGCCCTGGAGGGTAAGGGCGTGCAGGTCGTCACGGTGAATGATTACCTGGCCCGGCGTGATGCGGAGCAGATGGGTCAGCTCTACCAGTTCCTCGGTTTGAGCGTAGGTGTGGTGTGGCCAGACATGGATCACACCGATAAGCCTGCCGCATATGCCGCCGATATTACTTACGGTACCAACAACGAATTCGGCTTCGATTACCTGCGCGACAACATGGCCCTCAGTAAGGATCAGCGTTGTCAGCGTGAGCTCCATTACGCTATCGTCGATGAGGTGGACTCCATTTTGATCGACGAGGCGCGTACACCACTTATCATCTCCGGTCCGGCAGAAGAATCGCCACAGCTCTACCTGGAAGTGAACAAACTGGTACCACGTTTGGTGCGCCAGCAGGAAGAGGAAGGTGCTGGTGATTACTGGGTCGATGAAAAGCAGAAACAGGTACATCTCTCGGAAGAAGGCATGCAGCATGCCGATGACCTGCTCCATGAAGCGAAAGTCATCGAGCAGCACAGTGGTCTGTACGATGCCAAGAACCTGGCCATCGTGCACCATCTGAACGCAGCGTTGCGTGCACATGCGCTCTATCAGCGTGATGTCGATTACATCGTGCGGGGGGGCGAAGTGATTATCGTGGACGAGTTCACTGGCCGCACCCTGAGTGGGCGGCGCTGGTCCGATGGCTTGCATCAGGCCGTGGAAGCGAAGGAAGGGGTAGCCATCCAGCGCGATAACCAGACGCTGGCCACGGTGACTTTCCAGAACCTGTTCCGCATGTATAAAAAGCTCTCTGGCATGACTGGCACAGCCGACACCGAAGCTTTTGAGTTCCAGAACATCTACGGTCTGGAAGTGGTGGTGATCCCCACGCATAAACCGATGATCCGCAAGGACCATCCCGATATGGTGTTCCTGGGCCAGGAACAAAAATACAAGGCTGTGGTTAGCGATATTACCGATTGCCATCAGCGCGGCCAGCCTGTACTGGTGGGTACTGCTTCGATTGATGTTTCCGAATTATTATCGCATCAGCTCACCCGGGCGAAGGTTCCGCATGAAGTACTCAATGCCAAACAGCATGAACGTGAAGCGCACATCGTAGCCCAGGCCGGTGCCCCCGGTGCAGTTACCATTGCCACCAATATGGCCGGGCGTGGTACCGACATCGTGCTTGGCGGGAGCCTGGAGGCGGAACTGGCCAGCTTGCCGGCGAATGCAGGCGCGGATGAGCGATCCCGGGTCAGGGACGCCTGGATAAAACGTCACGAGCAGGTCATCGCCACCGGTGGTTTGCACATTGTCGGTACCGAGCGGCATGAATCGCGCCGTATTGATAATCAGCTACGTGGTCGCTCCGGTCGCCAGGGTGACCCTGGTTCGTCGCGTTTTTATCTTTCACTCCAGGACAACCTGCTGCGCATCTTCGGTGGAGAAGGACTGGTGCGCTGGATGAAACGTTTTGGCATGAAGGAAGACGACGCGCTGGAAGATCGCATGATTAGCCGTCAGATTGAGAAAGCGCAGCGCAAGGTTGAACAACACAACTTCGATATTCGCAAAAACCTGCTTGAATACGACGATGTGGCCAACGATCAGCGTAAGGTTATCTACACCCAGCGCGATGAACTGCTTGAAGAAGATGATGTCTCGGCCACCGTTGCGGATATCCGCGAAGACGTGGTGAGTCAACTGGTACGCAGTCTGGTTCCAGCCGATAGCATTGAAGATCAATGGGACATCAAAGCGTTAAACCGTGAGCTGGAAAGTAGCTATGGTATCCAGACTGATCTGCAACACTGGATTGAACAGCAAACGATTGTTGACGCCGAAGGTATCCTCCGGCATGTGAACGAGCAGGTCAATGCACTATTTTGTAGTAAAGAAGAGCACATTGGCAGCCAGACCATGCGCCAGCTTGAGAAACACATCATGCTCACTGTGGTTGATAATGCTTGGAAAGAGCACCTGGCCAGCATGGATTACCTGCGCCAGGGTATCTATTTGCGCGGTTACGCCCAGCAGGATCCAAAACAGGCATTCAAGAGCGAATCTTTCGCGTTGTTTTCGCAAATGCTCGAACGTATCAAACAGGAACTCATCCAGCTTCTGGCTCGGGTACAGGTTCAGGGCGAGGAAGAGGTCGTTGCCATGGAGGCCGAGCAACAGCGTCTGGCCGAGCGCATGCAGCAGCGCATGCACAGCAGCGGTGGTCAGCTACTTTCTGCGCTGGATGAGGGCATTGAAGCACGAGGCGCGTCCTCGGCACGCGCCGAGGTACCCAAGGTTGGGCGCAACCAGCCCTGTCCCTGCGGCTCCGGTAAAAAATACAAACACTGCCACGGAAGATTAGCCTAAGGGCAGTAAGCGGAGATATATTGAACCTTTCCTTGCCGTTTGAATCCGATCCGTTGATTGCGCAGCAGGAAGAAGACCCAGCCTATCTGCGTGAGCAGATCATCACCTACATCGGCAACAAACGAGCCTTGCTACCCTTTATTCAGCAAGGTATCGACATGGTCAAGCGCCGTCTGGGAAAGGCCAGACTGGAAGCGCTCGACCTCTTTTCTGGCACCGGCGTCGTGGCGCGTGCGCTGAAAGCGCAATGCACGCGGCTAGTCGCCAACGATCTGGAGTATTACAGCGAAATAACCAATCGCTGCTACCTCAGTAATCGCAGTGATCTAGATATTCCGGCACTCAAAACGCGCCTGCGCGAGTTGGAACGCGCTGTGGTAAGCGATGGTTCGCCAGGATGGATCACTGAACTATATGCGCCCGCTGACGATGCCCATATCCAACCCGGTGAGCGGGTGTTTTATACCCGCCGCAATGCCATTTATCTGGATAGTGCACGGCGGGCGATCGCGGCGTTGCCGGAAGCCGAGCAGCTGTATTTTCTGGCCCCCTTACTGGCGGCGGCCTCACGACATGCCAATACCTCGGGAGTGTTCAAGGGCTTTTATAAATCCGCTGAAGGCATCGGACAGTTCGGCGGGCGTGGCCAGGATGCCTTGACCCGTATCTTAAAACCCATCGGTCTGGCCTTGCC
>JAAXIA010000162.1 GCA_012270595.1 Rhodanobacteraceae bacterium
CTGGTATCCCCAGCATAACGGCGCGCAGCAGAGGCCGCAAATAGCAAGGCACCCTCGATCATCAGTACAAAATCCCACGGATTCGTGAGAGCCTTGGCCTCAAAGCCGGTGCTGGCGTTGGGGCCTCCGGCATTTCCCGGGGAGAACTGACCGATAACCTTGTTAGTGAGGTCAGGCGTGATGCGGGCAAACAGGCTAGATGCAAGCCACGGCGCAGAGCTTTCGGGTGGCTCCATACCGCTGCCCAATACATCTATCAGTCGCTGCATAAAGTTACTGGTGAAATCGAGGTTCCCGTCATTCCCGCCACTTCCAAGAAGTGGCGCGAGGTTGGCTTTATCTCTGCTGACACCTACACAAGCATCTATAGCTAGTACCGATTCATCAGGTAGCCTCGCGCGCATTGATAAGACAAAGTCTTTTTTTTCGTCTCCCTCTTTATTTGGTGGTCTCCGGTCTTTTATGATTTCCTTCACTGATTTGAGCACACGAGCATAGTCGGACAAACGCCCATTTTCACTGTCGATGATAGTGTCGACTATCTTTGTGGCACTTGTTTCCTTGTCAAAAATGCCAGTTTTTTTCTTTTTACCAGTGTTGGGATCCTTTTGTCCCGATTTCCTTTCTTGAGGGTAAAATCCACTCCCACTATTCCATGGAAACATTATCGGTGTCGGCGCATAGTCCTTGAGAAAAAAATCTTGAATACCCTCTTTCTCCAGCGTCGTTCGCAGTACAAAGTGATCATCGCGCCAGAAACCGCGGGTGTCTGGGTGCCGGGCCGATAGCAGACGCAGCACGGCCAGCGCCTTCAAATATCCGGCCAGTGGCGTGGGCGTGCAACCTTTAAGGGGAATCTCGTTCATGGTTTGACCGGTGGTTAAAAAAGTTGCAGCTGCCAGGTTTCCCGAGCGTGGCATGCTGCTTGAGTTCACTTCCATATGCTGAAAACACACGGATGCTTCGACTGCGCCCTGTGCGCAGCGTATAGAGCGGGCGGGAATGCTTTTTTCCTGGGTTTTCAATGGCCAGCGCATCCATCATGCAAGGCGCGACCCTCTTTCGCTCCTTGATGACACTCCTTGATGAGGGGCCATGCGCCCACCGCTTTCCAGAAGCAGGCTTCCACCTCATCAGAAGGGGACTGGTAGGATGCCGGCAAGCTATAAAGCATGTCGATCTCAAGCAAACCTCTCATTCTCGCTGTTCCTCGGCCGAGGCGCGCCAGTCGGCCAGGCGCACCAGGGTTTCCAGCCAGGCCAGGCGGAACGGGCCATGGTCCTTGAGCAAGGTCAACGCACGTTCGCTCCAGGAGCGGCCCTGTTCACCTTCACCCAGTTCCATCAGCGCCAACTTAAGCGTGAGCTCGGCGCTGTGCTCGCCATCGAAAGTGAGTGCGGGCAGGGTGTCGCCTTCCCAGATGCCACGGGCGAAGCGGGACACGCCCTTCCCAGGCTTTTCCGCAGGCATGGCGCGCAGGCTGGTACGCACCTTGCCATGGTGGGCAAGCACCAGATAGGCGATGAGATCCGCCTCGGGATCAACACCGTGCTGCGCCAACCAGCCCAGCATGGACGCCAGTTCGTGGCGAAAGAAGGGGCGCTCATGCCTGCCATCGCATGGTGACTTGGCCAGCAGGCCTTGAGGTGCTTCAGCGCAGGCGTGCATGGTGGCTTGAAACACTGGATGTGCCTTACCCAGATCGTGCCAGCGTGCGGCGCGAATGACCGCCTCGCGATAGTTGGTTTCATCCAGCGCCTCGCACAGCGTCTTAGCCTCTCTGGCAACATTTCCAAGGTGCTCCACCAGATCAACCGGCTTTTTCTGGTGTGAGCGCTGGTCATTGGTAAAGGCGTCTTCTTCCGTGGGTTTTTCCCGTAAATCGCCGACGACCGGAACCGGTTTTTTCTTGAGGCTGGCATCGAAACCAACCTTAAGATCATAACCGCCATCTTGGGTGCACAGCAGCAAGGTCATACCAGGGCGCGGTGCACGATCCAGTTTTACCCATTGGCCATTTTTCTTGCGCTTGCTGTCGCCCAAAGTGTCCCAATACCAGGCACCATGACTACGCTTGTGGATATCCTTGGCCTGAGAAATGGAAATCGGGCACAGTTCTTTGTGCTGCGGTCTGCCTTCGAGTTTACCGTCGGGATCGGATTGATTTGGGCTCCTATTGGAATCGAAGGCACGCCAGAACACCCAGCAACCAGGCGTGTCGCTATCGCGGATGTAATCGGATACATCGACGTCAAAACCGGAAAGATCCGGGTCGGTATTAAACAGCTCCAGCAGGTCTTTACGGCGAAGCGTCGCAGTAAGTGGACGTTCCTGTGTCTTGGCAAGAGCAGACAGCTGGTCTGGGCTGGCACTTTCCAAACCTTTCAAGGTATAGCGGGCAGCTTTCAGTTCTTCTGCGCCATAGGGCAGACACAGTTTTTCATCGTTTTTGTCACCTTTGGTTTCCACATCCAGCCAGATAATATGCGCACCGCCGGGCGCATGGTGTTCACCATAGCGGTTACAACGCCCAAAGCGCTGCACCATGGAGGAGAGGGGTGCCAACTCGGTAATCAGCACCCTGGATGAAACATCCACCCCGGCTTCAATAGCCTGGGTCGCCACGATAATGCGATCAGTGGTTTTTTTATGCAGTTGCTCCACCTGATCTTCACGCTCTTTGGCGCGAAAACGCGCGTGGATCAGCAGATCTGATTTTCCCTCGCGTTGTTTGCCCAGCCGTTCAAACAACTTTTGCGCACGATCCACGCGGTTAAGAATAACCAGGGTTTGGGTGGAAGCATCATGTTTCTCGAGAACCAGCTTGCAGAGTTTGTCGAGATATTCCTTTTGCTTCTTGCTGTCGGCTTCGGTCAGCGAGAACGCTGCCTGTTGCAGAGATTTAACCGCGCTCAGGCGCGCTCTAGCCTGTTCGCGGTCTTTGTCGTCGATTTCCATGGCGCACAAATTATGCGCGTCCATATCCACCGTCTTCAGCCACGCCTTGTTCAATGTGGCCGAAACCCACAATGTGCGGCTGGACTTAGCCAGTGGAAAGGCAGCATCACGGCGAAACGCCTCAAGCTGCACCGAAGTGGTCAGACCAGCGCCCATGAGCTGCACTTCATCAAATACCCAGAAACAGTCGTTATGCAGCAAGGCGAAGTGGATGGGCCACTGATAGCGACTCATACCGTAACCACGCATCAGCGCCCGCGACAGCAGCATGTCCTGGGTGCCGACCAGAATCATATCTTCCTCGGGATGTTCGGCCCAGGTTTTAAGATCGCTTTCGCCACCCATCAGCACATGCAAGGATACCTTGTCCGACCCGATGTCACCGTACACCCCGAGGTTCTGTAACCATTGCCGGATGGTATTTTCGGTTTGCTCCACCAGCACGCGCATAGGCAGGCACCACACCAGTCGGCGCGGCGTGTCGCTTTGAGGATCTACCCGCTGCTCGCCTTTCTGTCGCCAGCCGCGTTTCCAGGCCCATGCCAGGGTCACAGCAGCAGTCTTGCCCATGCCGGTTGGCACATTGAGCATATCAGGCCAGGCTTTACTGGCCAGGCGTTCCTGATAGGGATAAGGTTGACGTTCTTCGGTAGCAGCGTCATGGCCCAACAAGGCTTGGCTGAAAAAGTATCTAAAGCTCATACGGCCAGCATACTACCTAAGGAATCCCTGATCAATGGATG
>JAAXIA010000003.1 GCA_012270595.1 Rhodanobacteraceae bacterium
CATCCGGTTTCATGACGGACGTTACCATGGCAGTGGCCATTGGCCGCCCGCGCCGGCGCGTCTGTTCCAGGCATTGGTGGCGGGCGCAGCTTGGCCCTGCCGCCAGGGCGAGCAGTCCCCAGCGGGCGAAGCCTGTGGTGCGACACTGGACACGGATAAACAACACCGGGCGCTTGCATGGCTGGAGTTGCGAGACGCACCTGTTATCCTTGCGCCGGCTAGCCAAAAGGGACAGCGCTATATAAATTACGTGCCCAATAATGATCTGGACGCAGTAGGCGGCGACCCCGGGCGCGTAAGCGAGATTCGCGCTCCCAAGACCATAACCCCCAGGTTGTTCGATAAACACCTGCCTTTGTTCTACGCCTGGCCGTTTGAGGATAACGAGGAAAATCGCGCGCATGCCTTAACCCTGTGCACGCTGGCTGACAGCCTTTATCAGCTTGGCCGTGGCGTGGATATGGCCTGGGCCAGTGCTGAGAGGGTAGGCGCCGAAGAAGCCGAACAACGTATGGAAGAGCACCGGAAGACTCACGGTGGCATCATCTATCGCCCATCTTCCGGCGTAACAGGTGGCACGGTGCTGGACTGTCCGGAATCGGGTTCACTGGATAGCCTGATAAACCGCTATGACGCGATGGGCCGGCGCTTTTCAATACGGTATAAGCGAAGAAAACCGACAAAGAGGGACCCTGCCGAAAAGGTGGTGGATGGCCGAGACTTTAACCTGCCGCCGCCCCCTCGCTTTAGACCCGTGGCCTATAACAGCCCTTCCACCTATCAGCTTTACGATCTACGTGATAGTGATCCGGGAAAAAGTGAAAAATTCCAGCCCATGCCGCTGACCGCTATCGTAACGCTTGTTGAGCGCGTGCGCGATCAAGCCGCAGCGCGTTTGAAACAAGCGTTACCGACACAGACTGAGAATATCGAACGTGTATTCGGGCAGCTAAAGGAAGTGAACGAGGCCGACAAGGCGCACCGCATTCGCATCATGCCATTGCCCTCTATAGGTCATGAGCATGCCAACTCGTCGATTCGTCGCGTGCTTCTGGAAGTGCCGCCCGCGTGCCCGCTCCGGTCTGATGATATCGCATGGGCCTTTTCGGCGCTGCATGTGCTTGTGGACGATAAGCGGACGCTGCTGGTGACAGCGGACGACTGGCGCATGGCTGCCCATTACGGCATTGAAAAAAACGGATCAAAAAATAAACCGTCTCATCTCTGGCACAGCTGGACCCCCATCGCATTGCCGGAGCGTGCTGCACGCCGTCGTATAGATCCTCTACATCAGCGTGAACAAGCCAAAGATGGCAAAGAACGTCTTCAGGAAGAAGGCAATGCTATCGCGGCTGTGTATCAGGCGCTACGTCATGCGGGTATCACTACAGCGGTTAAATCCATAAGAGTGCAGCCTGAGCCTTTTCACCCCAAAGGCGCGCGCGCAGAAGAGTTTGCGAGCGGAACGCGCTTCTCCAGACATCGCCTTTGGCATGTGGAAATTCGATTTACTGAGTCACCTATTGGACCAGTGGTGATTGGTGATGGACGTTATCTTGGTCTTGGGCTTATGGCACCTGTTAATGAGAAAAAACGGTAAAACCTGTATCCCCTTGAACAGGCGTTGTTACAGGAAAGCCCTTGCCTTTCCCGTCGTGCTGGGGTAAAAGGGAGTGCCAAGCTATCTTCTTACGCGGTAACATGGCCTGACATCGCTGCTTTTTTTCTGAAACATGAGGCTATGAGGGAGGCTGTGAGCGGGGGCGCGCGGCATGGCAACCAATCGGCAACTGGATCTTTATCTACCGGCACCTTCAAATATGAAGGAGGTGCCGCTGGTTGGTGCGCGGATGGTCAACGAGTTTGTCTATTGCCCGCGTCTGGCTTATCTCATGTGGAGTCAGGTCGAATGGTCGGAGACGGGCGATACAGTGGATGGGCGGGATGTACACCGACGTACCGATAAGTCACAGACCCCGCTGCCACCACCCGAGGCGCTCGATCAGGACGAAGATGGGCGCAAGATCATCAGTCGTTCACTGACCCTTTCATCAGAAAAACTAGGGATTATCGCCAAACTTGATGTTGCCGAAGCCCAAAATGGCCTGGTTACACCTATCGATTATAAGCGTGGCAAGCGTCCTCATGTAGCGCAGGGGGCGTACGAGCCGGAGCGTATTCAGGTTTGTTTGCAGGCGCTGCTTCTGGAAGAGCATGGTTACCGCGTGGAAGAAGGCATGATTTATTACGCGGGAAGTCGTGAGCGGGTATATGTGGTGCTGGATGAAGCACTGCGCACGGAGGCGCAGCGTGCCATTAGTGAACTGCGTCTTCTCATGTCGCAGGGGC
Source organism: Rhodanobacteraceae bacterium (assembly GCA_012270595.1). GTDB lineage: Bacteria > Pseudomonadota > Gammaproteobacteria > Xanthomonadales > Rhodanobacteraceae > Rhodanobacter_A. Next base: position 2,350 of record JAAXIA010000003.1, read on the forward strand.
ATATTCCCCCGCCGCTCAAAGACAGTCCTAAATGCCCGCGCTGCGCACTGGTTGGTATTTGTCTACCCGATGAAGTGCATGCTCTGGGTGGTTCATCGCTCGCCCCGCGCCCCATGGCGGTACCGGCCGATTACGCTTTACCACTGGTTATTCAGTCGCAGTTTGCGCGGGTGAGCAAAGACGGCGAGACGCTTAAAATCAGTGATGAAAAGCAGGGTGAAACGCGTGCGCGTTTTATCGACATTTCCGATGTGGCGCTGTTTGGCAATATACAGATAAGTACTTCCGCGCTGATGGCCTTGATCGAACGCGATATACCGGTGAGCTTCCACAGCTACAATGGATGGTTTAGAGGTATGGCCCATGGTCTTGGCCACCGCAATATTGAAGTGCGTGTAGCGCAGTACCATCTGAACTTTAATGCCGCCTCCTGCCTGCATTTTGCCCGCGATCTGGTTGCCGCAAAAATCACCAACCAGCGCACCATGCTAAGACGTAACTGGCGGGGAACAGCACAGGAGCGGGAACATGTGCTCAATCACCTAAAAACCTTGCGCCGTTCAACCACCAAAGCCACGGATGTATCGGCCCTGTTGGGTGTAGAAGGTGCCGCCGCGGCAACGTATTTCCGTGCTTTTTCTGAGTTGTTCAAACAAGTGGAGGCAGGGGATAGAACCTTTCCATTCCGTTTTGATGCCCGTAACCGACGGCCACCCACAGACCCAGTCAATGCCATGTTGTCTTTAGCCTATGCCATGCTCAGTCGGCACCTGACCATTATGCTTGCATCCGTAGGGCTTGATCCTTACCTGGGTTTTTATCATGCGCCCCGTTATGGTCGTCCGGCGTTGGCGCTAGATATCATGGAACCGTTTCGTCCCATTATTGCCGATAGCGTGGTACTTTCGGTGATCAATAATGGCGAGTTGCGTCCCTCTGATTTTCTGGTGACCGCTGCGGGTGCCGCCTTGACTTCGGAAGCGCGTCGTCGTTTTGTAATGGCATTTGAGCGACGTTTGTCACAGGAAACGACCCATCCCAGCTTTGGTTACCAGGTCAGTATGCGGCGCATGCTGATGCTTCAGGCACGACTCCTGACCCGTTTCCTGCTGGGAGAGCTTCGCAGTTATCCGCATTATCTACCGCGTTGATGCCTGGCATGGGGACCCACATAACATGAGCGATGAACGGCTCTATCTTGTGACTTATGATATTTCCAACAACCGCCGTTGGCGCCGCGTATTTAAGGTTATGCAAGGGTATGGACAGTGGCTTCAGCTCTCTGTTTTTCAGTGTCGACTGACGTCACGTCGCC
>JAAXIA010000046.1 GCA_012270595.1 Rhodanobacteraceae bacterium
GCTGGGAGCAGATCGTTGATTTACAGCTGCAAGAAATCGAGTGTCAGCTGCGTAGCGTTTCCAACCTGACTTCCCAGGCCGCCAAGGCACGCGACCCAGAAGCTCTACGGGACCTGTGGGAAGAAGGGTTTAACTTAAGTCGTGAACATGCCGAGCACTTTGTCGCCATAAGCCGTGACATCATTGCTGTGGGCCAGAAAACCGCTGAATCTCTGGGCACACTGGCACAGGCGCGCACTCAGGTGGTAAATAGCGCGGTGTCGGCTTCGATCTCTGAAGCGGCAGCCAAGAAGACCACGACTACCTCAAAGTAGCAACATAGCCCATCGCTTGATACGATTAACCCCTCGGGTCGGCATGTGTTGCGGCCCGTTTTTTTGTCTAACGCACTCTCGCCTATTGCATTAACATGCAATAGGCGAGAGACTGCCATGCCATATTTTATGAAAACCCAACACATCTTGTGACTATGCCTACTTTTGCACCTCTTTTGGCCGGCGCGCCATGGATTGTAATGAAGTTTGGCGGAACCAGTGTCGCAACGCTGCCGCGCTGGAAAAAAATCAAGGAACTAGCCGCTTCCCGCCGCAACCAAGGCGCACGCTTATTGATCGTGGTCTCCGCACTTTCGGGTATTACCGATGCGCTCTGGCAGTTGTCCCTGGAGAAAAACAAGAGCAAACGCATGGCATCCGTCGGCAAGATTGATGCGCGCCACCGCGCGCTGCTTGCCGATATGGGAGTGGAACACACAACGCTGCTCGATACACACATAAACGCATTGTGTACACTGGCCGAAAGCGGCCCGTCGCAACGCGGCGAACTGGTTTGGCAAGCACAATTACTCGCCCATGGTGAATTACTCTCCAGCAGCCTGGGTGCAGCATTCCTGACACGACTCGGATTACCGACACAATGGCTCGATGCACGTGATTGCCTGAGTGCAGTAACCCTGCCTGACCACAATGAACGTGTCCGCTTACTGTCCGCAATAGTCGACACACGGTTCGATCAGACACTCGACAAGCGTCTGTGCAACCTGGGCGACGTACTGATAACCCAAGGTTTCATTGCGTGTGGCAATAATGGGCAAACAGTACTGCTAGGCCGTGGTGGTTCAGATACCTCAGCGTCCTACTTCGGTGCCCTACTCAAAGCTATACGGGTAGAAATATGGACTGACGTGGCCGGTATGTTCACGGCCAACCCACGCCAGGTACCTGGTGCACGCCTGCTGCGAAAGCTCGATTACGAGGAAGCCCAGGAAATTGCAACCACAGGCGCGAAGGTGCTCCACCCACGCTGTCTGTCGCCACTACGCGAGCCACGTGTACCACTGCTGATCCAGGATACCAGACGACCTGAACTGGAAGGCACCCTGATTGGTCCGCAAGTACACGCACATGCAACGTCAGTCAAGGCGATCAGTGCACGCAATGGCATTACCCTGGTGTCAATGGAGTCGGTGGGCATGTGGAAACAGGTGGGTTTCCTCGCCGATGTGTTTGAATATTTCCGGCGCCATGGTTTATCGGTGGATCTGATCGGCTCGGCCGAAACCAACGTCACAGTGTCGCTTGACTCCAATGAGAATTTGCTCAACTCCAACGCCCTCGCCGCGCTGGGAAGCGATCTGGCCAAGGTATGTCGTGTGAAAGTGATTGCGCCGTGCGCCGCGATCACCTTGGTCGGGCGCGGCATGCGTTCCATGCTGCACCGGCTTTCCGGCGTGCTGGCCGAGTTTGATCAGCTGCGCGTGCATCTCATCTCGCAATCCTCCAACAATCTGAATCTTACCTTCGTCGTCGATGAAGACGTGGTTGATGGACTGATACCACGCTTGCATGAACTTCTTATCACTTCAGGGGCCTTGCGCGCAGATGATAGCGCGCTGTTCGGTGCAAGCTGGGAAAGTGTCTATGGTGAGGACAAGGCAGATGTGTCCAAGGCCTGGTGGCACAAACCGGCAGCACGCTCACGCTTGCTTGCGCTTGGCATGGAAGTCACTCCACGTTACGTCTACCACCTGCCCACAGTGCGCGCCCAGGCACGCACCCTGAAAACGCTAACGGTAGTGGACCGTCTGCATTACGCGGTGAAGGCCAACACGCATCCGGCGATCCTCCATGCGCTAGCAGAGGAAGGTTTCGCCCTGGAATGCGTATCGCCCGGCGAGCTGGACCGGGCCACGGCCGTGGTTCCTGATGACGTGCCCTTGCTCTTCACTCCCAATTTTGCCTCACGGGAAGACCTTAAGCGCGGTCTGGCCAGCCGTGCCACCCTCACGCTCGATGCCCTGTACCCGGTAGCGCACTGGAGCGAGCTGTTCCGTGGCCGTGAAATCGTATTACGCGTGGATCTTGGGCGGGGTTTGGGTCATCACGAAAAGGTACGCACTGGCGGCAATGGCAGCAAGTTCGGTTTACCCATAGAGCACATTGACAACTTCCTGCATCACGCTGATACGCACGACATCGTGGTGCGTGGTCTGCACGCACACTTAGGCTCTGGAGTACTTGACCCCAATCATTGGGGCGAGGTGTATGGCCAGCTCGCCAGCCTGGCTGAACGCATTGGCAGTATCACTTTTCTCAACATAGGTGGTGGACTAGGCGTACCCTCCCATCCTGGCGAGGCTCCGCTCGACATCGAAGCTCTGGACAAGGTGTTACGCGAAGTAAAAATGGCCTACCCTCATTACCATCTGTGGATGGAACCAGGGCGCTACCTGGTCGCGGATGCCGGTGTACTACTGACCCGCGTAACCCAAATCAAGGGAAAGGGTGCCTGGCGTTACCTGGGAGTGGATACCGGCATGAACAGTTTGCTGCGTCCAGCGCTGTATGGGGCCTGGCACGAAATCGTCAACCTCAGCCGCCTTGAAGAAGAGGCCGATGGCCTGTTCCAGATCGTGGGACCCATCTGTGAAAATGGCGACGTTCTGGGCAGTGATCGCCGTCTTCCCGAACCACAGGAGGGCGACGTGATGCTCATTGCCCAGGTCGGTGCTTACGGCAAGGTCATGTCCTCGTCCTACAACCTGCGTGGTGACACCGAAGAAGTGGTGCTGAAGAACTAAAGCCTGTTTTTGATATTCCAGAACCTCGCCTCGGAAGTGCCACACGGAAGCAAAGTGCATGCCCACCACCCAACCCCGCCTGGCCCAGACATTTCGTTTTCTTCACGCACACTACGCCAATGGCGTGGCTGAGCTTGGCTATGCCTTCGACCATGGTGCGGCATGGGTGGAGCGCATTCGTTTTCCCGAGGCCCCCACTGTGCCAGAGGCGCATCGAAGCGCATTTGACCAGGCACTCAAGCTGTTACATCTGATCGCCGGCATTAGCTACTACAAGGCCGGTGTACCACCACAGATCGACATCGCCGACGGTCCGCTGGATGACAGCACCGCTGACCTTCTTGATGCGCTTTACACCCATGGCCTGGCTGAGTTCGCTCACCGCAACCGGCTGGATTTACGCACCCATATCGCTTTTCCAAGATACTCCAAACAGCCTGCACAAAAGGCAACCAAACCCGCACCAGTCAAGTCGCTTGGACTATCACAACGCACTCTGGTGCCCATCGGTGGCGGCAAGGATTCACTGGTAGCCATTGAGGCACTCAAGGCCATCGCCGAACCCAGCTGCGTCGTATGGGTTGGCCATTCCCCCCTGATAAAAGCCTGCGCTGAACGCACCGGTATCCCAGGGTTGAACATTGAACGTGCATTGGCACCCGACTTGTTCGGAGCAAACCGTCTTGGTGCCTGGAACGGGCATATTCCAGTTACAGCGGTAAACTCCGCCATTCTGATCGTCGCCGCCCTGCTCTACGGTTTTGATAC
>JAAXIA010000148.1 GCA_012270595.1 Rhodanobacteraceae bacterium
GGCCACGGCCTGAAGCGCATACGATCAACCCTGATCCCCGTTCATCCACCACAAATTCTTCCGCCAGCACCCTCCCTGGACAGGGGTTATGGCATCCGGACTCTCAAGCCACAGCACGGTGAGGTTCTTTTCTGGCGATACGTTCCAGGACACGCTCCATACGCACAAACACCTCCGCCAGGTCTTTCGGCTGCGGCAGCAGGGTCAGGCGAAAATGTCGGCTGTGCGCTACGTTAAAACTACTGCCAGGCATCACCAGTACCGACTCTTCTTCCAGCAAACGCAATGCGAAAGCGCGATCATCGAAGTCGTTGATACGATCAGCGCGCACTTGCGGGAAAGCGTATAATGCCCCTGATGGGGGAACCAGTTCCAGATAGCTGCTGCGGGCAACGTTCTCTATCACCGTGCGACGTGCCTCGTACAGGCGTCCACCCGGTGCCGTCAATGCCTGGATGGTCGGGGTTCCGTTTAATGCTGCGGAAATTGCCCATTGCGCGACAACATTGGGACACAGGCGCAACGAAGAAAGTAGCTGTAACGTATTGCGGTACGCTCTGGTTTGCTCGGGATCCCCCGATAAAGTCATCCAGCCCATGCGATAACCACAAGCGCGATAAACCTTGCTCAGTCCGCCGAAGCTGACACATGGCAGCTCGCCGGCCAGTTTGGCCAAGGGATAAAAGGGCGTCGCGTCGTACAAAATCCCGTCATAGATCTCGTCGCACATCAGCAGTAACTTGTGCTCTGCGGCAATGGCGATCAGCTGCTCCAGCAAAGCGCGTGGGTAAACCGCACCAGTTGGACTATTGGGATTTATGATGACCATCGCACGGGTACGCGGCGTGATCAGCGCGGCGACCTCAGCCGGATCAGGTAAATGCTGGTTTTGCGCCAGACAGCGGTAATAGCATGGCTTGCCACCGTTTAGCACAGTTACCGCGCTCCACAGCGGGTAATCCGGGCTGGGCATCAGCACTTCGTCACCTTCATTAAGCAAGGCACGCAGCGAGATGTCAATCATCTCACTGACGCCATTGCCCACAAAGGTACGCTCCAGATCGACATGACGTGCACCACAGGCCTGCCGCTGTGCAACGATTGCCTCACGCGCTTCCCTTATACCTTGTTCGTTTTGATAGGCTCCACTGTCGCCCAGGTGTTCGCTAATGGCCTGACGCAGGTGCGCCGGAACTTCGAAACCGAACAAGCCTGGATTGCCAATGTTCAGCTTGATAATCGAGCGACCAGAGGCTTCCAGCGCACGGGCACGGCGCGCCAACTCACCGCGTATTTCATAGCGCACTTCTTTAAGGTACGCATTAGTTTTGACGGACGTCACCGCAGGTGATCCTCAAAAGTCATGGCCGACAACATTGCCGGTATAATCACTGTCACAGCGCAGCACCCAAAGCCTTCGAAGAGCCTGCCAAGCCAGCAGCCACCTCCGTGCCTTCTGGGTATTATATGGTGCATGTCTGGTGTATGTCCATCCTACGCGGTACACGTCGGCATTATTCTCCCAATGATCGAAACCCAGGACCTCAAGCGGCTACGCCATATCGGCTGGCGCGACCGACACCTGCCTGATCCCGGCCTGTACCTGGCACGCGTAGTGGCCCGGCATCGCGCCGCTTATCAGCTACATGACGGCAAGAAAGTCTTTGGCGCACAGTTTGCACAGTCCTTTTCCAAACGCGATTCAGAAGTGTTCAAGTACCCGGTTGTCGGTGATTTTGTCGAAGTAAAGCCCGGCAGACCAGCTCAGATCATGCGTGTGCTCCCACGCCGCTCGGCCTTGTGGCGTGCTCAACCGGGCGCGCGTCATGCCCATCAGCTAATGGTAACCAACATAGATGTAGCATTGATCCTGACCGGACTGGATGGTGATTTCAATCCGGCAAGGATTGAGCGCTACCTGTCCCTCACCGATCATGCAGGCACCCAGGCGGTCGTCGTGCTAGGTAAACGTGACCTCTGCAAAAACGTGGAAGACCTCATCGCGCAGCTGCGTGAACGCCTGCCTGCGCAGGTACCGATTCACGCCATTAACAGCAAGGATCCTGTCAGCGCCCGCGTGCTGGCAGACTACCTTAAGCCGGGCCGCAGCGCTGTGCTACTTGGCTCATCCGGTGCGGGCAAGTCCACACTGACCAACACCCTGCTCGGCGTGGACACCATGCCAACCGCAGCGGTCCGTCAGCACGACAGTCGTGGTCGCCATACCACGGTACAGCGTGCGCTAAAGCTTACCGGCGAGGAAAACCTCACGCTGTTCGCCGATATTGACAACCTGGCCATGCAGTGTCGTTTTGCCAATTGCAAGCACGACAACGAGCCAGGTTGCCGTATACGCACTGCCTTGAGTACTGGAGCGCTAAGCCTTGCCCGCTGGCAACACTACCTTAAGCTACACCGTGAGCGGCAGGGACAAGCAGGTATACTGAACCGCCAACACAAGCGCGCGGGATGGCACCCGGGATCTGCACGCAAAGCACGCGACAGAAACGAACCTGACTGACACCATGCCCCTTTTTGAGAGGGACTGACCGCAAGCGGCGTGATAACCCCAGCCTTCACGATGCTACTATGTAAGCGCCTTTTGACGGGCAATGCCCACCTTGATTTTTCATCGCCTCAAGATAGCTTGCGTCTTCACCATGAACCGTTTCGACTCCGACGACCTGCGCCAGGCCGCCCTCGACTATCATCGTCATCCACAACCCGGCAAGGTCAAAGTGCTGCCAGCCAAAACACTGGTGACCCAGCGCGACCTGTCGCTGGCCTACTCGCCGGGAGTCGCCCATGCCTGTCAGGCCATTGTGGATGATCCTGCTGCCGTCAACACATTGACAGCACGCGCAAACCTGGTGGCCGTGGTAACCAATGCCACCGCCGTACTGGGTCTGGGTAATATAGGTCCGCTGGCCGCAAAGCCCGTGATGGAGGGCAAAGGGGTACTGTTCCAGAAATTTGCCGGCATTGATGTATTCGATATCGAGTTGAACGAGCATGATCCGGAGCGACTCGTTGACATTATCGCTGCCATGGAACCCACCTTTGGCGGTATCAACCTGGAAGACATCAAGGCCCCTGAATGTTTTATTGTCGAACGCAAACTACGCGAGCGCCTGAACATTCCGGTCTTCCACGATGACCAGCACGGCACGGCCATTATTGTGGGCGCAGCGGTGCTCAATGCACTGAAAGTGGTGGGCAAGCGCATCGAAGAAATTACCATTGCCACTACTGGCGCAGGCGCTGCCGGCATTGCCTGCCTGGACATGTTGGTGGCGCTGGGTGCCAGGCCGGCGCACATCACCGCTCTGGATCTTGAGGGCGTGATCTACAAGGGTCGACCTGGACTTGATCCAGAAAAAGCACGTTACGCGCATGACACAGAAAAACGCAGTCTGGCCGAGATCGTCGCAGGCGTGGACGTGTTCCTGGGCCTGTCCGCCGGCGGCATTCTGAAACCGGAAATGGTCACCACCATGGCCAGCAAACCGATCATTATGGCACTTGCCAACCCCGATCCGGAGATTTTGCCAGACGAAGCCAAACGGGTGCGTCCCGACTGTATTATCGCCACCGGTCGTTCAGACTACCCAAACCAAGTCAACAATGTACTATGCTTCCCTTACCTGTTTCGTGGCGCACTCGATGTTGGCGCCACCGTTATCAACGAGGCGATGAAGGTCGCATCTGTGCACGCCATCGCCAATCTGGCGCAGAAAGAAGCCTCTGATCTAGGCAGCGCCTATGGTGACGAAGTGTTCTCGTTCGGCCCAGACTATTTAATTCCACGACCGTTCGACCCGCGCTTACTGACGATGCTGGCCCCAGCGGTCGCGCGAGCAGCCATGGATTCGGGGGTAGCCACACGCCCCATTGAAAACATGGAGACCTACCGGGAAAAACTAGGTCAGTTCATCCACCGCACAGGGCTGATCATGAAGCCAGTGTACGACCGTGCACGCGCTGACATCAAGCGCGTAGTGTATGCCGAAGGTGAAGAAGAAACCGTGCTGCGCGCAGTACAGTCCGTTGTCGATGACAAGCTGGCCTTTCCCATTCTGATTGGAAGGCCCAATGTTATTAACAAGCGTATCCAGCGCCTGGGTTTGCGTATTCGTCAGGGTGAGGACTTTGAACTCACCAATATTCACGATGACATCCGCTTCACTGCCTACTGGAAGCAATACCATGCGATGACCGAGCGCCGTGGTGTCACACCTGACGCCGCCAAAAACCTGATGCGCTCCCGTGATACCTTAATCGCTGCGATGATGGTCAAACGTGGTGAAGCCGATGCCATGATTTGCGGTCTGGTCGGTCGTTACCACAAAAAACTGGGTTACATACGCACTGTTTTCGGGTTGAACCCAGGCATCTCAAGCACCTCGGCGATGACCGGCATCATCAACGACAAAGGAGCCTGGTTTTTCCTTGATACGCACGTCCAAGTTGACCCTGCTCCCGAACAGCTTGCTGAAGCCACCGTACAAGCGGCCCATCGTCTGAAACTGTTTGGCATGGAAGCCAAGATCGCCTTGTTATCGCATTCCAACTTCGGCAGCCACAACAACCCCAGCGCAATAAAAATGCGCGAAGTGTGGCAGCTCCTGCGTCAGCGCGCTCCCCATCTGGATATGGATGGGGAAATGCAGGCTGATACCGCCTGGGACGAGGCCCTGCGTCGACGTATCTTCCCCAACACCAGACTTGCAGGCAATGCAAACCTGTTTGTCCTGCCCAACCTCGATGCCGCCAACATCGCCTACAACATGGTGCGCGTCATGACCGACGGCGTGGCCATTGGACCCATCCTGATGGGGATAGATAAACCCGCCTACATTGCCACAGCCAGCTCCAGCGTGCGCAGAGTGGTCAATATCACCGCCATTGCAGCGCTGGATGGGCAGATTCGCTCCCACCAGGCAGCGGCGAACAGCTAATATACCACGGGCCTGCAAGCCTCTTGCAAGGCCATGTATTTTCTATCCACCATTTTTGGAGGCCTGGCAGGCTCTTTAAAACCACTCTATTAAAACCACGCGCATGGCTTATTGCCATTGTTACACTTAGCTGGTTTTTATATACAGGCAGCCGATGCTTTTCACGTAAAAATGATAACCAACGACGCATCTCTATCAGGGTCGTGCACCAGCGTATCATGCGACCTTTGCCAAAGGGGCGCGCGTTGCAAGGTAGCTTCCTTGGCAAGGGTGCGAGAGTGTTAGCCGACAGTGGCTATGATGGGCCGGGATCTGCCCAGAACCTGAAAAGGATCCTTCAAAGTGCGTACGTGGCGGTGCTGCCTACCAGGCGCAGTGAATCGCAACGCTTCAAACTTATACTTAATAAGGCTCTGAGTAGCTCAGCGCAAGTTTTGCCAGGACTTAACAGAGGTGCCAGCGGCGATAAAAACATAGCCGAATGCTTTCATCCGTTTGGCCTTCCTCGCTTTGCTGATTTTAAGAATATCGTAAACAGATGCCAGGCTGCCACAGGGCACAGGATGGCCCGCTTGTTTGCTATTTCGTGACGACACACTCTAGCGGTCCGGTAGTGCTGCCGGGGAACTCTGGCCACCCAAAACACAGGAACATGGCATCACGTGTGACGTGAACCAGAACTACCTTGGCGATAAGTCGGCAGGCACGCTAGAATTGGAACGTTGGCCACCTCTGTTTCGCAGCCGGTGGCGTGCTCTAGTCCCCAGGCATCTGTGCCACCTGGCCCAGCGGAGAATTGTTTATGGATCAGCTCGATGACATCCTGCATCAGGACATCGACCCCACTGAAACCCAGGAGTGGATCGACTCGCTTCGTGCCGTCCTTGAGCACGATGGTAAGGAACGTGCGCATTTTTTGCTGGAGCAGATGGTCGATACCGAGCGCCACACTGGCAGCCACCTGCCGTTCAGCCTGACAACGGGATACACCAACACCATTGCCCCAGAACGGGAAAGCAGGTGCCCGGGTGATCCGGAGATAGAATGGCGCATCCGTTCGTTGATTCGCTGGAACGCCATGGCCATGGTGGTACGCACCAACCGTAAAGCCGGTTCACTGGGCGGCCATATTGCCAGCTTCGCCTCTAGCGCCACTTTGTACGATGTCGGCTTTAACCATTTCTGGCGCGCTGCCAGCGCTACCCACCCCGGCGACCTGATCTTCTACCAGGGGCATTCCAGTCCGGGCATCTACGCCCGTTCGTTTCTTGAAGGACGCATCGACGCAGACCAGATGGACCTGTTTCGCAGTGACGTGCTCGCACCACAGCGTTCGCTCACTTCCTACCCCCACCCGTGGCTGATGCCAGATTACTGGCAAGTACCCACGGTGTCGATGGGACTGGGGCCTATTCAGGCGATCTACCAGGCGCAGTTCATGCGCTATCTGGAAAACCGTGGATTGATGCCGGCATGTGATCGCAAGGTCTGGTGCTTTCTGGGCGACGGCGAAGTGGATGAACCCGAATCGCTGGGCGCCATTGCGCTAGCCGGTCGGGAAGCACTGGATAATCTGATTTTTGTAGTCAACTGCAACTTGCAGCGTCTGGATGGTCCGGTGCGCGGCAACGGCAAGATCAT
>JAAXIA010000002.1 GCA_012270595.1 Rhodanobacteraceae bacterium
GTCTTATACATACAGATATATAAGACCGGATATCTCTTGAGTGATCTCCCCGCCAAACCATGCGAGGATGTCATGCACTTCTTTGCACGTCAGCTAGTGTGCCTCTCGGCTCGTGAAGTTCCGCCTCAAAGACCTCATCTAAAGGAGAAAATGGCCCATAAGAAGCAAATCCGCATCAGCTGGTGCGCCGTATTTGACAGCGCCGGCCATAAACAAGTGCGCCAGCACGGCTTTACCCACTTCACTATCTATCTATGGCGCTTCAGATGCACCAGCAACAGCGAGATTGCTGCTGCCGTCACACCACTGATACGAACCGCCTGGCCAATGGTGGCCGGTTGGCCTTGTTTAAGCCTGGTCCGCACCTCCACCGATAGACCACGCACCATATCGTAGTCGAAATCCGCCGGAATAACGGTATCCTCCTGACAGCGCTGCCGCGCGATTTCTTCGCGCTGACGTGCCAAATAACCGGCGTACTTTATCTGTACCTCAACCTGTGCGCCAATATCTTCGACTGGCACCGCCGGGCCAAAACCATCTACAGCCATGAGCTGCGCGTAGTTCATCGCGGGCCGACGCAGCAGTTCCAGTGCACTGGTTTCCCGGCTTAAGCTCACGTTAATCTGTTGTGCAAGAGCAATCCCTCTTGCGTTCATGGGAGTTGCCCATAAACCAGCCAGGCGCTGCTTCTCGCGCTCTACTGCCTCACGCCTGGCGCACATCGCCTCGTAGCGAAACTGCGGTACCACACCTAGCGCATAGCCCTTCTCACTGAGGCGCAGATCGGCATTGTCTTCGCGCAGGTGCAGGCGGTATTCAGCGCGTGAGGTAAACATGCGATACGGTTCAATGGTGCCCTTACTGGTCAAATCGTCCACCAATACGCCTATATAAGCCTCGTCACGACGTGGATACCATGCTTCCTTACCTTGCACCATGAGTGCAGCATTAAGACCCGCCAGAAGACCCTGTGCGGCAGCTTCTTCGTAACCAGTCGTACCATTGATCTGGCCAGCAAAGTACAAACCACCAATGGCCCTGGTCTCTAACCAGGGCTGCAATCCCCGCGGATCGAAATAATCATATTCAATGGCATACCCCGGACGGGTGATATGTGCACGCTCGAAACCTTTAATGGCATGCACCAGATCCAGCTGTACATCAAATGGCAATGATGTAGCAATGCCATTGGGATAGATTTCGGTACTGTCCAGACCTTCCGGTTCAATGAAAACCTGATGAGAAGAACGCTCGGCAAAGCGCACTACCTTGTCCTCTATGGAGGGACAATAGCGCGGACCGATACTTTCAATCTGACCTGTATAGAGCGGCGAGCGATCCAGCGACGCACGAATAATATCGTGCGTGCGCGCATTGGTGTGAGTGATCCAGCAGTTTACCTGGCGTGGATGCTCTGCACGTGAACCCAGGAAAGAAAACACCGGTGCGGGATCATCGCTATGCTGCACCTCCAGCGCGGTGAAATCAACGCTGCGCCGATCAATACGCGGCGGAGTGCCCGTCTTGAGCCGATGCGCTCCCAGCGGCAATTCACGCAAGCGTTGCGCCAGGGTGCTGGCCGGCATATCACCAGCACGGCCGGCAGCAAACTGGGACGGACCAATATGAATTTTTCCAGCGAGGAAGGTACCCGCCGTGAGGACGACAGCGCGGGCGCGAAAAGCAAGCCCCATCTGCGTCACCACGCCACAAGCACGTCCGTGCTCAAGAATCACATCATCTACGGCTTGCTGGAAAAGCTCCAGATTCGGCTGGGTTTCTACCCGCTGACGAATCATGGCCCGGTACAACGCGCGGTCGGCCTGGCAGCGGGTAGCTCGCACCGCTGGCCCTTTGGATGCATTAAGTGTCCGCCACTGAATACCGGCAAGATCAGCCGCGTGCGCCATAGCACCACCCAGTGCATCAATCTCTCTGACCAGGTGCCCTTTACCAATACCGCCAATTGCCGGGTTACAACTCATCTGCCCAATAGTTTCAATACTGTGGCTGATGAGCAAGGTATGCGCACCTGTGCGCGCTGCCGCTAACGCGGCCTCGGTGCCAGCGTGGCCTCCACCGATCACCAAAACATCATAGTCTCTGGGATAACGCATAAACGAAGTGTGGCTGCTCTAGTTTTGCAGCATCTTATCCATGATCTCGCGCAGGTTACGCGACAGGCGTGCTGCCTCCAGCAACTGCGTCATGCTCTGGTGCGCTGCTTCTCGGCGCACGGGTTCCAGACGTTTCCAGCCGTTATAAGCCGTGGCCAGGCGTGCTGCCACCTGTGGGTTAAAGGCGTCAAGTTGCGCCAGACGCTGAGCCAGCCAGACATAGGCAGCCCCATCAGCACGATGAAATCCACTGGGATTGGCATGCGCGAAAGTACCGATCAGGGAACGCATCCGGTTGGGGTTTTTCAGGGTAAAGGCCGGATCGGTTTCCAGTTGCTTCACCCGAGCAAGCGCCGTTTCACCCGGAACCAACGCCTGTACCATGAACCACTTTTCCAGCGCCAGCGCGTTGTCCTCGTAGCGGGCACGAAAGTGAGCTAGCGCCGTCGTACTTTGCTCTGCCTGCCCGCGCACCAGGACACCAAGCGCGGCAAGGCGGTCACTCATGCCTTGCGCTTTGTCGTATTGCCGCTGCGCCAGAACATAGGCCTGCCCGGTATCGGCCAGAGCCAATAACTCCAGCAAGCAGCGCTTGAGCTGCCGTGCAGCCTGCTCTGCTACACCAAGTCCATGGCCAACGGCTGTATCCAGGCTTTGATAGCGTGCATGCAGTACCTCACCGCCGATACGCTCGGCAAGCCGCCATAGCAATGATTGACGCAGGTTGTGGATCCGTTCGGGGTCAACCGCGTTCTGACGTTCAGCCAGCTCCAGCTCACTGGGTGGCGTCAGCAATCTGGCAAGCAAAGCATGGTCGTCGTGCTGGTCGGCTTGCACCAACAGCGTTGCCAGTGCATCGCACCAGGATGACAAAGCGCTATCGTCATCGCCATCACGCAGGGCATCGA
>JAAXIA010000143.1 GCA_012270595.1 Rhodanobacteraceae bacterium
GGCCACAATTACCGCTTCGTAGCGTGGTCTGTTCGCCGCAAAAGCAGCCACACAGCGTGGATCGTTGGCTTCTTCGTCACTGGTGAATAACAGTGCCATATCGCCTCTGCTGATGCCAGCAACCGTTAGCAGTGCTGCGGCAGCACCCTTGATGTCACAGCTACCAAGACCGATCGCGCGTTCGGTTGTAAGCTTCAAGACATGTGCCGGAGTGGTCCATGCGGGTGAGTCCGGTACAGTGTCCAGATGGACGTTGAATAGATACCTGGGCCGACCGCGTACTGCATAGAGGCTCACTGCGCCAGCGCCATGATCGCGCAGCGTGATGCCGAAGTCGGGAAGTTGTGCACGGATATAGTCGAAGATACCCCCCGTACTGATTGCACGCGGTGGATTGCGGGTGTCAAAGGCGACCAGTACCTTGAGGTGCGCAAGTGTAGATGCAAGTAAGTGGTTCATGATGCGGTTTATGCTTACGCCTCCCGACGTATTTTAGACCGGCTGCGTAAGCACTCTAGATTCAGGGATAAGGGTGTATACACAAGTCAGCCTTGACGACGGGTGGAGTTCACTTCAGCCCACAAGGTGCTACTCATGCCAAAGAGCTTGATGAAACCCTCAGCTTCGGACACTCCCCAGTTCGCAGATTGTGCGTAAGTGGCACTTCTGGCACGCAGGATGTGTCTTGAGTTGACGGCCACGGCATTGACCACACCGCCGCGGGTTTCCAGCGTTACCTCGCCGTTGACAGTGGATTGACTGGAGGCGAGGAAAGCCTCCAGGTCGGTCTTGATGGGATCATAAAAAAAGCCCTCGTACACCACTTCCACCCACTTGCGTGCTACATCGGGCTTGAAACGGTTCTGTTGCTTGCTAAGTACGGTTTCTTCCAGTGCGCGATGCGCGACTAGCAGCGATACCAAGCCAGGTGCCTCAAAGACAATGCGTCCCTTGAGGCCAATGGTGGTGTCACCAGTATAGATGCCGCGACCAACGCCATAAGCAGAAAAAAGGGTATTGAGGCGTGCCAGCAGCTGTTGGCCGGGAAGTTGTTCGTCATCAAGGGAGAATGCTTCACCGTTTTCAAAGCCGACTCTGACCTTAAGCGCCTGTTGTGGCCATTGTGCGCGTGGTTTGCACCAGGAACCTGCCGCTTCATCCGGTGCCTGCCACTGGTCGATTTCGCCACCAGACAAGGTAACCCCCAGCAGGTTCTCGTTGATGGTATAGGTACGCTGTTTGGCTGGCATGGAGAAACCGCGTTCGGTCAGAAAACTTTGTTCGTAGCACCGTGTTTGTGGGTGCTGCTTCTGAATCTCGCGGATCGGTGCCACGATGTCGACCTCGCCGAGCGATTTCACCGCGAGATCGAAACGCACTTGATCGTTACCCATGCCGGTGCAGCCCGGCGCGATGTGGCGCGTATTCAGCTCAGCGGCACGCTTGAGCAGGGCTTCTACAATCAAATAACGGTCTGATACCAGCAGCGGATATTGGCCCTGATACGCCTCGCCGGCCCACACAAAAGGTTTTACAAAACCGCTCCAGATGGCTGCGCCAACATCCACAGTGCGGTGGCTATCTGCACCCAGTTCCTTGGCGCGCTGCTCGATACAGGCGCGTTCTGTGGCATCCACGCCGCCGGTATCGGCAAATACGGTATGTACGGTCCAGCCTTGCTCGATGAGGTAAGGCACACAAAAGCTAGTATCAAGACCGCCGGAGAAGGCGAGGACAATATTTTTTTTCATCAATTTGTGAAACCTGCTGGTATAAATAGGTTAGGGAGCAGATGAAATGTGTCACTAGACACGAAACACGAAGCGAAAACTGCCGCAGCAAGGGGCACCGACGTAGGCGGCTTAGATTCTTCCAGTCAGCATGCCCATGACCGCTTTTTGTACGGGAATGCGGTTTTCAGCCTCGTCGATAGCGATGCAATAGGCCGCGTCCATCACGGCGTCGCTGGCCTTGACGTTGCGACGTAGCGGCAGGCAATGGCTAAACCGTGCATGCTCAGTGAGTGCCATCTTTGCCTTGTCCACCATGAAGTGCTTGTAGCTGTCACGAACAGGTTTTTCCTGTTCCCAGCGGCCACAGTAAGGCAAGGCGCCCCAGCTTTTGGCATAGACCATATGAGCACCGCGGTAGGTTTCTTCAATATGATGGCTGACCGTGAGCGATCCACCATGACGCTTGGCGTTTAGACGGCCAAGCTCCATGTAGCGCGGGTCCAGTACGTACTCAGGTGTGGGGCATAGCAAGGTGACATCCATCCCCATCCTGGTGGCCATCAATAGCGCCGAGTTGGCTACAGCCGTGTTGAGTGGTCTGGGGTGATAGGTCCAGGTCAGTACGTATTTTTTCTTCTCCAGCTGACCTAGATGTTCCTTCATCACCAGGGCGTGAGCCAGCTCCTGGCAAGGGTGGGTAATGGTCTCCATGTTGATGATGGGCACCGTGGCGTGGTGAGCAAATGCCTTGATAAGGCGATCCTGACGATCAAGCGCCCAATTCTGGAGCTTGGGGAAGGCCCGCACGGCGATCAGATCCACGTAGCGACTGAGCACCTGTGCTACTTCAACGATGTGTTCTTCCGCCTCAGCGTCCATGACCTTGCCCAGCTCAAACTCAATCGGCCAGGCATCCTTGCCAGGTGATAACACCACGGCATGCCCACCCAACTGGAATGCACCTAGTTCAAAGCTGGTACGGGTGCGCATGGAGGGATTAAAAAACAGCAGAGCAATGGACTTGCCCACCAGCTGTTTTCCGGTAGGCGCATGTTTGAATCGGGCCGCTTGTTCCAGCAGAGCATCGATCTCGGCGCGGGAATAATCCTGGGTGGTAATGAAATGGCGTAGCTTCATGATATCCTTAGATATTTACGCGTGCATGTGGGCATGGGCATGCATCCGGGCAACTGTATTGTTTCGACAAGTTT
>JAAXIA010000160.1 GCA_012270595.1 Rhodanobacteraceae bacterium
GGAGAGGTGCCGGAGTGGTTGAACGGGCTCGCCTGGAAAGCGGGTAAAGGTTAATAGCCTTTCGAGGGTTCGAATCCCTCTCTCTCCGCCAGATCATAAAAAAGTCTGATGCTGTGGTATCGTTTTTTTTGTGTCATAAATACAGTGAGTTAAATTGAGGATCGTTGGTCCGGTTTAGAGTGGCCGCTTGCTTTAAGGTGTATATCGGCTTCCGTATAAGGCTTTTAAATTTCTCGAGCTTGTTTGCCTGCCTGCAACATAGTGCAGGCCAAGGATGGCTGCGGATGCTTTCAAAGTTCCGCAATGTCCCTGAGTTTGAGTTCACGTTAGCATGTTGTGCATACATTTTGTGTAGACGAAGAATGCTACCATGATAGGCTTTGTTCAGCGGTAGAGAGTTGTCTTAAAGATTTCAGGTTCCCAGACCTGCTCGCATGTGAGTAAAGCTTACTTGTCTGTCCAGTTAGATTGATGGGGGATGGGTGTGTATGGGCGTCACTTCCAGCTTGACTATAGCCTGCGTAACCTATTTTATAGGTACTGTCAGTCCTGGTCCGGCGAGTTTAACGATTGCTGGTGTTGCAGCGCGACATGGTCGTGCGGCAGGGTTGATCACTGTGATGGGTGTTGTTACCGGATCAGTTATATGGTCACTGGTTTCGGTATTTGGGATGGGTGCTTTGCTACTGTCCCGGCCCGTGCTCTTGTACACTCTCGGCTTGTTCGGCGGATTTTACCTATGTTGGTTGGGTTGGCGCGCGCTACGCACGGTACGCGGGGGTGCTCAATCCACGTTGACCACAGCCGAAGGAGCAAAACTTAAGGGTTGGAAGGAGCATTACTTTTTGGGTTTGAGCGTACATCTTACCAATCCTAAGGCGTTGGTGGTCTGGATGTCGGTGATTACGCTTGCCCTGCCTGTAGGTAGTACGTGCAGGGTCTTGCCCTTGTTGATTGCGCTAGGTTGTGTGTTGATTGCTATTGCAGTCTTTAGTACTTATGCACTGGTATTTTCCCATTCGTCGGTGGTACGAACGTATTACAGGTTATCGCGTGGCGTCAATGTGCTTATAGCCGTGTTGTTCGTCATACTTGGTCTCGGTTTGTTGTACCGGTCCGTCACAGTATTGCTGAGAATTTGAGTTACCCAAATGCTTCCAGGGCTTCAACTGTTTTATTGAAGAACGAAGCCAGAAGAAAATGGGGAGGATGTCATTGTATCCAATTGCAAGTGTGGACTTAGGCTTTGTCCTTGCTGTGGGCGCGCTATGAAAATCGCTATTCTTTCACGTAATGCACGTCTTTATTCCACTCGCAGGCTTACTGAGACGGCACGTGCGCGTGGTCATGTGGTGCGCGTGCTGGATCCTTTGCGCTGCTATATGCGTATTGCACCCGGTGCAATGCAGCTACGATACAAGGGTAAACCACTGTGCGAGATAGATGCGGTGATTCCACGTACTGGCGTCAGAAGCACTTCACACGGGGTAGCGGTGTTGCGGCAACTGGAGATGATGGGGGTGTATACGCCTAATTCGTCCGAGGCGGTATTGTGTGCGCGTGACAAGCTGCGTAGTTTACAGATTCTGGCCGCACAGGGGCTAAATATGCCGGTGACAGTATTTGGCGATAACCCTGATGATACCGATGATCTTCTGGCCATGCTGGGCGATCCGCCGCATGTTATCAAGCTTAATGAAGGGAATCATGGAAGAGGCGTGGTACTGGCAGAAAAGCATGCTGCTTCGAAAAGCGTGATTGAAGCCTTTCGTGGTTTGTACGCCAACTTTTTAGTACAAAATTATGTAACCTGGGCCAATGGTTGTGATTTGCGCTGTTTCGTGGTGGATGGCAGGGTAGTCGCTGCGATGCAGCGCATGGCCAGACCCGGTGAGTTTCGCGCCAATCTGCACTGCGGCGGCAGTGCTTGTGTGGTTGTGCCAAGTGCAACGGAAAAGCGTGTAGCGGAGCGTGCTGCCAAAGCACTGGGCTTGGGCATGGCGGGAGTGGATCTTTTGCGTGCCCGCAGTGGCCCCTTGTTGCTGGAGGTCAACGCATCACCGGGGCTTGAGGGTATTGAAAAAACAACGGGTGTCGATATTTCTGCATGTATTATCCAGCACCTGGAACTGAAGTTAAGCCATGGTCTAGATTAAGTGCCGGTGTTTTCTTCTTTATCCTGATAAAACCCAGTCACCGTAGTTATTGTCAACAAGCTGAAAGGCTTTCGGGCACCTTAAAGTGCACGGATAGCTCTTTATCTGGCCTGATCCTGGCAATGGTGGGAAGCTTGATGCCACTCTTTTTTTTTGACAGCCTGCTAAGCTTTACCCGCGCCGACTTGTAAAGTGGAGTGGTCAATGCGTGTATTGGTGATCGAAGACGATAGCGATATTGCCACAAATATTGCTGATTATCTGGGCAATCGGGGGCACACGGTAGAGCTGGCCAGCGAAGGGGGGACGGGCCTTGAATTTGCCTTGAAACGACAGTTTGACGTGATCGTTCTCGATCTTAGTATGCCCGGTATGGATGGCTTGGAAGTCGCACGCAGGTTGCGCCAGGCATCGCGCAGGCATATTCCGCTATTGATGCTGACAGCGCGCGATGCGCTGGAACAAAAGCTCGCCGGTTTCGAGTCGGGTGCCGACGACTATATGACCAAGCCCTTTGCATTACAGGAGCTGACCGCAAGGCTAAACGTGCTGGCACTCCGCGGCGAAGGTCCCCGTGGTCGTGTACTTAAGGTGGGTAACCTAAGCTATAACCTGGATACGCTGAGTGTGAAGCGTGATGGTAAGCTGATTCAGCTCTACCCCATTGGACTTAAGCTATTGCGGGCATTGATGGAGGTCAGCCCGGCGGTAGTGACACGCCAGGAACTGGAACAGAAGGTGTGGGGCGAGGTACTGTCCGATTCGGACTCACTGCGCGTGCATATCCACGGCCTACGCACCGCCATCGACAAACCGTTCGGCAAGCCGTTGATTCAGACGAAGCACGGCATCGGCTACCACATGGTCGATTTAGATGCGATCCAGACATAAGCTGCGTTTTCGCCTTGTTGTTTCTTTCGCGTTGTTTGGTTTTGGTCTCAGCGCCTTATTTGCTGTCACTTTGTTCAAGATACGCTCACGTATCGAAGATCAGTTGATTAACAACAGTCTGCTAAATCAGGTGGACAACCTCAACGCGCAGGTGCGTGCCAATCCGGGCAGGGCCCCGCGTGTTGATATGATAAGGGCCTGGTCGTGGGGAATCAGCAAACTTCACAAGGCACCTTTGGCCTGGCAGCACTTAGCTTCCGGTGTTCATGACATTACCGAGACGAATGCTTCAGGTCAGATCAGGCATTACAAGTTGGCTGTCAAGCGGCTTGGTGGGGTCGTTAGCTTTATTCGTTATGACGTCACCCGTGAGGAGCAGGGCAAGCGGCAGCTTATGGCCTATGTGATTATTGCGGTTTTTTTGTTTGGCCTGTTGTCGCTGGCGATTGGTCTGTGGCTGTCAAGGAAGGTAGTCAAACCGGTGATGGATCTGGCCGGTCGTTTGCGTGAGGCTCGTAAGGTGCAAAAAGTTGAATTGCTGGCACCGCACTTTGCCGATGACGAGGTGGGGGAGCTGGCGCAGGCTTTGGATGCCTACGCTGAACGCCTTACTGCGATGGTCGAACGGGATCGTGAATTTAATTCTGATGTGAGCCATGAATTACGTACTCCATTGGCGGTGATCGTCAGTACTACCGAATTGATGCAGGATTCGTCTGATCTGACTCCAAAACTGATCGAGCGCCTGAAGCGTATCGAACGCGCCGCACGCCAGGCTACCGAACTGATCGAGGCATTACTATGGCTATCACGTGCGGAAAGACGCGGGATGGCACAGGGTGAGACGACCGATGTGGGTAAAGTAGCCAGGGATGTGATCGAGAATCAATATCCACAGGTACGCAGTAAACCGATCAGTATTGAATTGTCGTTAAACAGTCAGGTAAACGTTTACGCACCGAATTCCGTGCTGGCAGTAGCGCTGACCAACCTTATTGGCAACGCCATCAAGTATACGCTTAAAGGTAGTGTGCGGATTGAAGTGGGACAGGGGCGTGTCGAGGTCATTGATACCGGTTCGGGAATTGGGTACGGTGACGCCGAACGCTTATTTCAGCGCGGGTTCCGTGGTGGAAACGCAACCGGTAGCGGTGCTGGATTAGGTTTGGCGATTGTGCGGCGCTTGTGCGACCTTTACGGCTGGAAAGTATCCATGCGCCCGCGCATGGATGTGCACGGTACTATTGCCAGTATTGTGTTTGACCAGGAGGCTGCACCACGCACCACAGCACAAGAGAAAAAGTCTAGCATTCAATAACATTTACAGCCAACCCCCCGCGACTGGTTTCCTTGTATTTGTCTTTCATGTCGCGTCCGGTATCACGCATGGTTTTGATGACCTTATCCAGTGAAACGCGGTGTTTGCCATCGCTGTGCAGCGCCATGCGACTGGCATTGACTGCTTTCACCGCACCCATGGCGTTTCGTTCGATACATGGTATTTGCACCAGACCACCGATGGGGTCGCAGGTCAGGCCGAGATTGTGTTCCATAGCAATCTCGGCGGCATTTTCCACCTGGTGACNNAAAATATTGCCGCCGAGCGCCGCAGTGAGGCCACCGGCCGCCATTGAGCACGCCACTCCAACCTCCCCCTGGCAGCCTACTTCGGCGCCGGAAATAGAGGCATTTTCCTTGTACAGGAGACCGATAGCCGCAGCAGTAAGCAGGTAGTTAACGATACCATCTTCATCGCTTCCTGGGGAAAAATACAGGTAGTAATGTCCTACGGCGGGGATGATACCGGCAGCACCGTTGGTTGGTGCGGTGACCACACGGCCACCACTGGCGTTTTCCTCATTGACTGCCAGGGCGTAAAGGTTGAGCCAGTCCAGAACGTTCAAGGGGTCATTCGATAGGGATTGGGACTGCTCACGCAGTTGTTCGGCCAAGGCCGGTGCACGACGCTTGATACGCAAGCTGCCGGGAAGTATGCCGGATGATCGGATTCCACGTTGTACACAGTCACGCATGGTTTTCCATATGGTCAGCAAACCTGTGCGTATTGCTGTTTCCGGATGCCAGACACACTCATTGGCTAGCATTAACTGGGCGATGCTGAGATTATGTTTTTCGCATTGCATCAACAGTTCGTCAGCGCTTGAAAATGGGTAAGCCAAGGGTGTGGTGTCGGCGACAATACGATTATGCGATGCCTCGTCCGCATTGACCACAAAGCCCCCGCCCACCGAATAGTAAATGCTGCTGGCCAGTTCCTCGCCGGCAGCGTTGTAGGCGGAAAAGCACATGCCGTTGCTGTGGAATGGGAGTTTCTGACGCTTGTTGAAGATTAGATCGCGTTTCTCATCGAATGTGATGGCGTGCTGGCCAAGCAATTTCAGTTGAGCGTTTTGGTGTATATCTGCAAGCAGGCCGGGGATGTGGTCAGGATCGACGCTATCGGGGAGTTGACCACTCAAGCCCAGAAGTACAGCCTTATCTGTGCCATGGCCGCGACCGGTCATGGCAAGTGAGCCATACATTTCGGCGCGCACTCGACTGACTCTGCTAAGGATTCCTTTTTCTTTCAGGTAGGTTTTGGCAAAAAGTGCAGCACCGCACATCGGGCCTACCGTGTGAGATGAGGATGGTCCTATCCCGATTTTAAAAAGATCAAAAACACTGATAGCCATGATGTAAGGGTCAAACGAAGTACGGTGTTGGTCATAATTCTACGCTGGTGATGCGCCGACCGTTATTTTTAAACTATGAGGCTTTGTCAGTAGGGTCCCTGGAAGAGATATCGTCAGGCTCGCGTACCCGGCAAAATGGAAGCATCCGGCGTAATACCTTGCTGCCATCAAGCTGATGCTTAACGGCGGCAGCTACGTGTAACACCAGTAGTGATAAAAGCGTAAAGAACAGATATTCGTGCACCTTGATGGCGAAGCTGGTGCTTGCTGTGTGTTTTGTCGTGAGGGTTGGCACCTGAAATAAAAAGAACCAGTGGGGTAGCTTGCCGGCAACAGAACTGAGCCACCAGCCGCTTATCGGGATGGCGGCACTTAGCATATAAAGAAGGACATGGACGGTATGCGCAGCCCGTCGTTGCCAGTTGGGCATCGGCTCGTCGGGAGGTGCATGTTCAGACATGCGCCAAGCCAAGCGTAGCACAAACAGGGCCAAGATGGTCAGACCCACTGACTTGTGTAGCGTGAATATGTTGGTTTTTGTTGTTGAAGGCACCATACCGACCATCACCAGTCCCCAGATGCCGTTACAAAGGATACCAAGTGCCATGCTCCAGTGGAAAAACTTGGCCACGGCACCCCATTGATCATGATTATTTCGTAAGTTCATGCGTATTGCCTCCAGAAGAAATATCGGTGCGCTTAATTATCACCAACTCTTTGCTCATTGTAGAGGTTCGTAACACAATAACGTCACTGCCAAGTCTGCTGTGTGCTGAGAAAATGACGCAATATGCGTGCCCGGCCTGGATAGTTTTCTAAACAGAATTTAGTTTATACGGTTGATTAATCAAGAGTGCAGCTTAATAGCTGGTCAAAAAAGTGCGGTGATGATATAGGCATCCCCCTTTTTCTGTTTTGGCAGAAGGCGTACCGAAACAATAGAGCAGAGTGATACCTCATGACCGTGAGGGGGTGCCAGGCTGGCAGGGTCTTTTTCCAGGTGGAAAAGATAAGGTAAAGATAAATCAAGTAGTTGCTGATGGGTGTTCTGTCGTGCACGTATAAATGATGGGCACAAACGGCGAAGTGTGCCTGGCACCCCGATGAAAACAGCACAGTCCATTCGAGTCCGTAGCCGCACGACTACTGAACAAAGCATAGAGACTCACAGGGGTTCCAGGCACGGAGCCACAAAGACTTAAGACGTTTGGTTTCATTGACCTCAGATGAAATCAAGTAGTACTGCCGACTACTCTGGCGTCACTTCATCGGCTTGCAGACCCTTGTTTCCCTGCACAATGGTGAAGCTAACCTTTTGTCCTTCCTTTAAAGTTTTGAAACCAGTGCTGGTAATGGCACGAAAATGCACAAATACGTCAGGGGCCTCATCTCGGCTAATAAAGCCGAAACCCTTGGCGTCGTTGAACCACTTTACAGTTCCAATTTCACGTTCTGACATGATTCACTCCAATCTATTTTTCCATTTTCAATAGTCCACTTACCTTAAGTTGAGGAAAGTGGTTTTGATCAACCAAACGCCACAGCGAGCAAGTCACCTACCTAAGAAAACATTATGTGCTTTAAGGATACTCTATGCAGATTACGGCGGGTAGTATACGATGAAGAGCTTCCACTCAGGATGAGGCTATCCTACTTCACATCCCGACGGTAATGTAAAAAGACGTCTTTGTGCTTTGATGCGTTTACTTGGCATACCCAGGTAAACACGGCTCCATTGTACTATTCAATGGAGCTTGAATGGGTAAATGGAATCGTACGACGGAAATTGGTGCACATGCACTTTGCGCTGACGCTGATGGTGAGCACGACAGGTTGCACTTCTCCGCCAATGCAATCCTCACGCCAGCGGCCTGGCTAAACACCT
>JAAXIA010000099.1 GCA_012270595.1 Rhodanobacteraceae bacterium
GCGTGGCGCAGCCTGGTAGCGCATCTGCCTGGGGGGCAGAGGGTCGTCGGTTCAAATCCGGCCGCCCCGACCAATAGATGTATTGGTTTTTTATCGGGTCAAGTGACTAGTTTTTACCTGTTAACCTCATGTGTTTCGTACAGGACACATGCGATCGTGTGTGGTCTGACAAGCGAAGTGACAGGAAGGTAGGCTGGCTTTTTCGAGGTTTCCTTTAGCCAAAGCCGGTGCCGCGCACATCAGTACAACACACGGCTACGCAAGGTTTCAGGGATAGTTGCCAATGCGTTTTTCAGGGTAAGGGCTTGGTTTTCATCGGTGTTTATGTCGATTACCACATAGCCAAGCTCCGCGTTGGTCTGCAGGAATTGTGTTTCAATGTTGATGTGACTGCGTGATAGTAGTTCGTTAATATGCGAGAGCACGCCTGGCACATTGCGGTGGATGTGCATAATACGGTGGCTGTGGGCGTATTCCGGAAGCGAGACTTGAGGGAAATTCACAGCGGAAACAGTGGAACCGTTGTCACTGTAGCGTATCAGTTTATTGGCGACCTCAACGCCGATATTGTCTTGTGCTTCCAGCGTGCTACCGCCAATGTGTGGAGTGAGAATCACGTTATCCAAACCCACCAGTGGTGAGATAAATGGCTCGTCATGGCTCTTTGGCTCGGTAGGGAATACATCCACCGCAGCCCCCTTGAGGTGTCCGTTGTGCAATGCCACTGCCAGCGCATCAATGTCCACCACGCTGCCGCGTGAGGCATTGATGAGCACGGCACCTTGATGCATGGCGGCAATTTCCCGTGCACCGAACATCTTCTCTGTCGTAGGTGTTTCTGGTACGTGTAGTGTCACCACGTCGGCATACTGTAGCAGCTCATCAAGGCTGTTCGTGGCGCGGGCATTGCCCAGCGGTAGTTTGGTTTCCACATCATGGAAAATTACTCGCATACCCAGACTTTCGGCAAGAACGCCAATCTGCGTTCCGATATGACCGTAACCGATAATACCTAGCGTCTTGTTGCGAAGCTCGTAGCTTTGGAGAGCTGATTTGGTCCAGACACCACGATGGCACTGCATGTTCTTCTGTGGGATGCCACGCATGAGCATAATGGCCTCGGCAAGGACCAGTTCGGCTACGCTGCGTGTGTTGGAGTAGGGCGCGTTAAATACCGGGATACCAAGACGCTGAGTCGTGCCAAGATCGACCTGGTTGGTGCCGATGCAAAAACACCCCACAGCGATGAGGCAACGGGCATTTTCCAGCACGCGCGTCGTGAGCTGGGTGCGTGAGCGCAGCCCAACGATATGCGCTTTAGCGATAGATTGCTTTAATTCTGCCTCGGGCAGGGATGTTTTGTGGTGAGTGATTTGGTTGTAACCGGCACTCTTAAAGGTTTCCACAGCGGTTTGGCTGATCCCTTCGAGCAACAGTATGCGGATATCTTGCTTGGGTAACGAGGTTTTCATGCAGTTTCCTTGATCATTATTCGCCCTACTATGCCAGAAATTGAGGGCGTCAGATGCTTTCTCTATTGTGGGCCAGCACAAATGTCAAATGTGCTAGCCTCCTCCTTTCAGCTATCAACCGTAGGGGTTGTCTTATGCCGAATGATTGTCGTTCGTTTTATCCCGAGATTGAGCCTTACGACCAGGGCATGCTTAAGGTTTCAGAACTACACACCTTGTATTACGAGCAGAGCGGGAATCCTCATGGTAAACCGGTGGTATTTTTGCACGGTGGTCCCGGTGGCGGCACAGATCCAAAGCATCGGCGTTTTTTTGATCCGGAGGCTTACCGCATCGTACTGTTCGATCAGCGCGGTTGCGGTCGGTCTACGCCGCTTGCGGAGCTACGTGAGAATACGACTTGGGACCTGGTTGCTGACATCGAGCGTTTGCGTGAGCATCTTGGTCTTGCGCGTTGGCAGGTATTTGGTGGTTCATGGGGCAGTACGCTGGCGTTGGCTTATGCGCAGGCCCACCCACAACGTGTAACTGAAATGGTGCTGCGGGGCATCTTTATGCTACGCCGCTGGGAACTGGAATGGTTCTACCAAAAAGGTGCTGACGTGCTTTATCCGGATGCATGGGAGGCTTATCTTGCAGTCATTCCCGAAGTAGAGCGCGGCGATCTGATAAGCGCCTATTATCGCCGTCTTACCAGCGAAGATGCTGCCGTGCGCAGTGCCGCAGCTCGTGCATGGTCAGTGTGGGAAGGCTCGACCAGTCATCTTTACCAGGACCGTGCCAGTATCGATTCGTTTGATGAGGATGCCTTTGCGTTGGCTTTTTCCCGGATTGAGGCCCACTATTTTGTTCATGGTGGTTTTTTTGAGCAGGACAACCAGCTATTGCGCAATGCCGAACGTATCCGTCATATCCCGGGCACTATCGTGCATGGGCGTTATGATGTCATCTGTCCTCTGCGCAACGCCTGGGATCTGCATCGTGCCTGGCCGGAGGCTGATCTGCGTATTGTACAGAACGCCGGCCATTCGGCATTTGAACAGGGCAATGTGCATGAGTTGATAGAGGCGACAGATCGTTACCGAACTTAAAAAACCGGAGAAATGCGTTTTCGAGCTTGAAGTGCACCATCTGAGAAGTTGATTGCGCTGTGTTTCCCTATCGGACCAACTAAGCTGTTTAGTGTTATCACTTATACTGTGCGGTTAAGTGCTAGGGAATCCCTGATCAATGGATGTTCTGAGCAAGCTCCCCCAAGCCAGCCATGCCTGCCGACTTCGATGATGGATTTCTCCGCTTCCACCGCTGCGTTTCTGGGCCTTTTTGGCTTCCAGACGCCCGTTTTCGGACGCGGCGGGCGGATTTTCCCCATCAACTCATCAAGGCTCTCCTCGCCAGATAAAGGTTGGTCAATCCGATCAGCGAGAACACCTGCGCGGCGTTCTTCGCGATCCCCTTGTA
>JAAXIA010000031.1 GCA_012270595.1 Rhodanobacteraceae bacterium
AGACTACCGGCGGTAAATCCTTGATCGGAAAGCTGCATGGCCGCAACAATGGAACTGATGGCCTTGGCACTTCCCGATGAACCATAGGCAGTCGACCAGCCTGTTGTGCGGTAATTCTCGGCGAACTGTTGCAGCAGCACACCGATGTTGTTACTGGCCTTTTGCCAGCGTTTGCGGGTAAGTTTGCCGTCGGGGAAAAAGCGCAGTGTGGAAGCAACGCAGCCAATCTGTACGCTTTCAGTTTGTAGTGTCTCCAAGTCGCGACCGATAATGAACTCGGTACTGCCACCACCGACGTCGATCACCAGACGGTGTTCGTGCTGCGATAAAGGTAACCCGTGGGCGACGCCAAGGAAGATCAGGCGCCCCTCTTCGCGACCGGAAACCAGCTCTATCGGATGTCCCAGACTTGCTTCAGCTGCGCTAAGAAAGCTCTGTGGCGCAGCCAGTTTCCGTACGCTATGGGTGGCAATGGCACGCACGCGACAGGATGGTATGCCAGCGATACGTTGACCGAAACGCGCCAGGCATTCCAATGCCCTACTTAAGTATCCGGGATCGAGTGAGCCATCGCTACGTAATCCAGCCGCCATGCGCACATTGTCACGTAGTCGATCAATGACGCGAGGTTGACCGTGCTCAACACGGGCCACGGTCAGGTGAAAGCTGTTTGAACCCATGTCCACCACAGCCATCAGCTCGCCATCGTGAATTGGGATGGTATCCTTGTTGCTCAAGTGCTGGACCTTATTGGGAAAAAGGTGATATAGCGGAGTGCAGGCAACATGACAGGCGACAGCCAGTGCTATGCGTGTAGTTTTTTCAGCAAAGCGCGCTGAGCGTTGTGAGGGGTGCTTTGGCCTGGGCACAATCGCTGGTAGCTACCATCTTCACGGAGTAGCCAGGCATGGGTGTTGTCGGCTAGATGGATGGCAAGTGTCTCCTCGTATACTCGCTGTGCCAGAACGGGGTCCAAAATAGGAAAGGCCAGTTCGACCCGATGCAGCAGATTACGCTCCATCCAGTCGGCGCTGGCACAGTAGACTTCGGCACACCCGTTATTGGCGAACCAGTAAACGCGGCTGTGCTCCAGGAAACGGCCCACAATAGAGCGTACGCGAATGCGCTCAGAAAGCCCTGGCAGTCCCGGACGCAGCGTGCAGGCACCACGTACGATCAAGTCAATCTCTACGCCAGATTGTGAGGCACGGTACAAGGCTTCGACCACATGGGGCTCGTTTAGAGCGTTGACCTTCACTATGATGCGCCCTGGTTTCCCGGCGCGTGCATGCATGGCCTCGCGCTCAATTTTTTGCATGACACTGCTGTAGAGCGTAAAGGGTGAATGCAGCAGATGCTTGAGTTTTAGTTTAGGCCCAAGGCCTGAAAGTTGCTGAAATACCTTGTCGATATCTTCCCCCATTTCCGGATGGGCTGACATCAGACCAATATCGGTATAGGCACGACTGTTGCCCTGGTGGTAGTTGCCTGTGGAAAGGTGAATGTAGCGCTGTAAATGACCGTGTTCACGGCGTACGACAAGCATCATCTTGGCATGGGTTTTGTAATCGACCACGCCATAGACCACCTGCACACCGGCTTTTTGAAGTCGCGTTGCCAGACGGATGTTGTCCTCCTCGTTAAAACGCGCCCGTAGCTCGATGACGACGGTGATGTCTTTGCCTTTGCGTGAAGCTTCTACCAGCAAGTCAACCAATGGAGTATCCACCTCGGCGCGGTAGAGGGTTTGCTTGATCGCCAGCACGCTAGGGTCCTCTACCGATTGATGTAGCAAATCCACAACAGGAGCAAACGATTCATAGGGATGGTGTAGCAAAATATCGCGCTGACGCAAGGTATCGAACAGTCGCGTTTCTGTTTCCAGGTCGACAGGGAGTCGGGGAGTGAAGCGCGGGAACTTGAGGTCGGGTCGTTCCATTTGGCTATAGACGGACGCGGCACGGACAATGTTAACCGGCCCGTTATAGCGATAGACATCGCCCTCTTCCAGATTGAAATTGTTGGTGAGTATGGTCACGATGGAGGCAGGGCAATCACTACTGATTTCCAGGCGTACCGGACGGGCATAGCCACGTCCAACCAACTCTTCGCGGAGTGCATGAGCCAGATTGTCCGTTTCGGTCTCTTCCACCACCAGTTCGCTGTTGCGGGTGACGCGAAACTGGTAAGAGCCTTTGACCTCCAGCCCCGGGAACATCAGATTGGCAAATGCCTGTAGTACTTCGGCCAGGAAGACAAAATGGTCACCGGGGCCACAAACCTCGTTGGGCAGGCGAATGATGCGTGATAGTGAGCGCGGTGCGCGTACCAGTGCGGTATGACTTTCGTGACCGAAAGCGTTCTGACCGTGCAGTCGTACCACAATGTTCAAGGTTTTATTGAGGATACGCGGGAACGGGTGTACCAGATCGAGTCCTAGCGGTGAGAGGACCGGAAGCACTTCGTTTTCGAAGTAGCTACGCAACCATTGCCGCTGTGGGTAGGTCCACTGGTTACGCGTCGGAAAGTGGATAGCCCGGGCATCCAGAGCAGGACACAAGTCTTTGGACCAGGTCGCGTATTGCGCCGTGACCAGATCAAGCACGCGCTGGCGAATCCGGGTCAGTATTTCAGATGGACTCAAACCGTCGCGTTCGGTCGAGGTTGAACCGTGACTTTGACGGTGTTTGATGACGGCAACGCGAACCTCAAAAAATTCATCAAGGTTGTTGGCCACAATGCTCAAATAACGCAAGCGTTCCAGCAGGGGGACACGGTCATTCTGGGCCTGAGCCAGGACGCGGAAATTAAACTCCAGGGCTGCCAGTTCGCGATTGAGATAAAACCGCGATGCGGTCGGATCGATCAACTGTGGAGGGGCCGTGGCGATGTTATCCATCATTTAATTAAGATACCCGATAAGAAGTGTACTAGTGTCGTCCGCTCCGCATTATCGCCCATGGCAGCATGCCATGTTGTCCATTTGCGCATGTTTTCGTGTGGAAAACATGCCGTTCCTTTAAGGAAGCTCTGATCTATTCAGAGTCGTTAAAATACTGAAGACATAAACCGCACTATCGCCATGAATCAAACAACCATGAATCAAACAACCTTCGCCTCGCTGGCCTTCGACCGGAAGAAGAAACAGACTCGCCGGGAGCGCTTCCTCGGCGAGATGGAGGCAGTGGTGCCTTGGGCAGGGCTGCTGGCGGTGATTGAGCCGCACTACCCGACGACGGGGC
>JAAXIA010000075.1 GCA_012270595.1 Rhodanobacteraceae bacterium
CCATAGGCGGACCTGTAAACAGTGCACCGACAACTGGCAAGGGACCAAGATGGGTCTCAAGCCAGGGATAAACGTGGTCAGCCATGCAGGGAACAAAGACAAACAACCCCCACATACCATAAATAATGGAGGGGATACCCGCCAGCAACTCGATAGCAGCCGTCAGGGGCGAGCGTAACCAGGAAGGAGCAAGCTCAGTTAAAAAAAACGCGATACCAAAACTCACCGGTACCGCGATAACCATGGCAATACAAGCGGTTATCAAGGTGCCATAAACAGCAGTGAGGGCACCAAACTTCTTTTGCACCGCGTCCCAGTCGGTACTCCACAGGAATGACCAGCCAAAAGTGGAGAAAGCCTCCCGTCCACCCCACGCCATAGATAAGACAACACCCACTAACAGGGATAACACAAACAAGGCACACGCAGCGATACCATAGCGAAACAGGCGATCATTGCGTCTATCACGTTGTTCTTGCTTAGAAGACATAGGCATTATCGAGGCAAGTACCCGGTATCGAGCCAAACACACGGCGCGATACCGGGACAGTCAACACGATTAGAAAGAATTACTTAATTTTTTTCGCCCAATAGGCCTCAATCTTCCTGACCAGTAAGGAAGGAAGCGGGACGTAATCCAGTGCCAGTGCGTCATGCTTACCATGCTCCAATGCCCATTTAAAGAAGCTGAGTGCTTCTCTGGACTGCTTCACATTCTTGGGGTGCTTGTACATTATAACGAACGTGGTAGCCGCAATCGGCCAGGATTTCTTACCCCGTGCATTGGTGATGACCTGATAAAAATCCGGTTTGCGTGACCAATCCGCCCTTGCGGCAGCAGCCTGGAAGCTTTGGGCTGTCGGTTCGATGAAACGACCAGCCTTGTTCTTTACTGCGGTGTAGCTCATTTTGTTCTGCTTTGCATAGGACAGTTCAACATAGCCGATGGATCCCTTGATCCGTTTTACATAGGCGGCCACACCCTCATTGCCCTTGCCACCTATGCCGGTTGGCCACTTCACGGAAGTACCTTCACCTACCCTGGCTCTCCAGACACGGCTGACCTTGGAAAGATAGTTCACCCAGTTAAACGTCGTACCTGAACCATCACTGCGATGAACAACCGTGATCCTGGTGTCGGGTAGTTTCAGACCCGGGTTTATACGGGTAATCGCACGGCTATTCCATTTTTTGATTTTACCAAGGTAAATCTTTGCCAACAAACGTCCGGTAAGTTTCATCTTTCCCGGTCTTACGCCCGGCACGTTCACGACCGGCACAACACCGCCGATGACCACTGGAAACTGGACAAGACCGGCCTGCTTTAGTTCTCCTGAAGACAAAGGTTTATCCGAGGCGCCAAAAGTCAC
Organism: Rhodanobacteraceae bacterium; assembly: GCA_012270595.1. Taxonomy (GTDB): domain Bacteria; phylum Pseudomonadota; class Gammaproteobacteria; order Xanthomonadales; family Rhodanobacteraceae; genus Rhodanobacter_A. Next base: position 1,371 of record JAAXIA010000075.1, read on the forward strand.
CGTCGCGGCCTTGATCTGGGCAATACCACCACCAGAACCAATTGACTGGTAATTCACCTTGTTTCCCGTCCTGGCATGGTAGGTGCTAGACCATTTGGAGAGCACGGGATAAATAAACGTGGAACCCGCACCGGTGATATCAACCGCAGCAGCTGTTGTAGCGGCAACCAGCAACAACATGGCAGAGATACCAAGTACTGTTTTTCTGAGGAAACTACGCTTGGATTTCATAGGAAAACAACCTCATAAATCTGAATTGATGAGAGAACTACGAAAGCTCACTATCTTGTCAAGACCGGCTGCACCGCTTACTTTAAATACGACGCTGGCCAGAACTGATACCACAGAACTCACGACAATCTATATATTTCTAGTGGTGCCCCCCCCTTTTTAGGTTTAAAGCCAAGTCTATACTTAATAGACGAATCACGAGACCAAAAGTTAGTTTTACCGAAAAACTATATAAGCGGGTCCTTCCTGCTACAGATAGGGGCCACAGGCGACTGGCCAGTTCGTTCAAGCTGATGCGCATAACGCGCCACACGGGGTAACGCTGGCAGCATCCAGGAAACCCTCACCTTAAGCCGATCTTCTTGCCAATCGACACCAGTGCTGTCCATGTGTCTAGCCAGTTCTTGAAGGCACACCCACTTTGGACTGTAACATAATCCAGAGGTAATGGGGCTAGCCATATTTACCCCTAACAGCTATAACGCCACAAGCCTTACACTTTACCCATGACCTTGCCCCACCTGACCTCCCCTTAAGCACCACGATGCTAAGCGAAATAGCGCTCGTTTTTCTTCTTTCCCTTTGTAACGGTTTCTTCGCGTTATCGGAAATGGCGCTAGTGGCTTCGCGCAAGAGCCGACTCAAGCAACAGGCGCGCAAGAACCGTCACGCCCGTGCCGCATTACGCTACACCGAGGCACCAGAGCATTTCCTGTCCACAGTACAGGTAGGCATCACTGTGGTCATGCTAATAACCGGCGCGGTAGCTGGCAACGTATTGGGGAAAGATATCGCCAGTTTGCTGCAAGGTCACAGTCTAAGCTGGCTAGCACCCTATGCACGGGGATTCGGGGTCGTATTCGGATTCATCCTTATTTCCTTCATCCAGATCGTGGTCGGCGAGCTACTACCTAAACGCCTGGCACTAAGTGCGCCAGAACGTGTGTTAGCCCTCGTCGCCGAACCGATGTATGCCCTTTCACGCCTCAGTGCTCCCTTTGTGTGGCTGCTCAATGTCTCCAGCAGCGCACTTCTGCGTCTGCTACGCATTCGCAGTAAGAGCCGTGACGCAATGACTGAAGAGGAAATCCGCCTCATCGTAGCCGAAAGTACCGAGCAAGGGGTACTTGATACCGATGAGCAGGCCATGATGAACCGGGTTCTACGCCTGGGAGATCGCACCGTGAATAGTGTGATGGTGCCACGCAATCAGATTACCTGGCTGGATATCAGCGCACCACGCAGCCAGAACATCCATACCATGCGTACTACGCCTTTTTCGCGTTACCCGGTTTATCGGGGAGACGAAAGCGATATGCTCGGCATACTGGAAGTTAAGAGTCTACTTGGTAGCATCGACCAGGCTTCTCCCGATCTGTTTCAAACTCTGGCCCAGCCCTTGTATGTACCTGCCACGGTACGGGCGCTAGATTTGCTGGAAACCTTTCGCGATGCAAAAGTACCCATGGCACTGGTAGTCGATGAGTACGGTGACATAGAAGGTCTGGTCACACTCAACAACCTGTTAGGTGCCGTCGTCGGAGCCAGTCGACTCGTTCGCGATCGTGGGAAAGGCGAACACGACGAAAGCTCACCGATCATAAAGCGTGCCGATGGTAGCTATGTGGTGGACGGTCTACTATCCATTGACGATTTACGCGAGCTGTTACACGCAGACCTGTTACCCGGTGAGAAAGAATTCGATTTTCACACTGTCGCGGGCATGATTATGACCGCGTTAGGACATGTCCCCCAGGTCGGTGAAATCTACGAATGGCAGAACATCCGCTTCGATGTGATCGATCTGGATGGCCCGCGCATCAACAAATTACTGGTAACGCCAGCAAACTCACTCTCGACCAGGCCCATGCCAACAGAACCCAAGAAAAACCCCTAACCTAAAGCCAGACGTAACAGTCATCTGTTTGCGGGGCACACATACCCACTTTCGCTTGCCCTATTGGCTGCCAGTTTTTTGACTCCCAGGTTTTTTTGCCAATTTCGCCATTCGCTGGGCATCAGCCAAAATGCCATGTAGTATGCGCAGTTCGCGCTCATCCAGCGCAATGCGCTGAAATAGCTTGCGCAGACGCAACATCATCGTTTCAGGCGAACGCCCCTTGTGAAAATCGATATCGTCCAGGGTTTTCCCAAGATGCTCGTAGAAATGCTCCATCTGCACCACATCAACCAGTGGGTGATCACGCGCAAGCGGCGCAGCGTTATCCCCTAGCATAGCCAGGCGTAATTCGTAGGCCATGATCTGAACCGCTTGCGCCAGATTCAAGGAACTGAAATCATCAACGCTTGGAATACGCACCATCACGTGACAACGTGCAAGCTCCTCGTTCTCCAGACCACTGCGCTCATTGCCAAACAGCAAGGCCACCCGCTCACCGCGTGATACAACGGACAGTGCCTGTATGGCTGCTTCACGTGGAGTCAATTCAGGCAACCTGACTGCACGCCGACGCGCAGATAGCCCCAGCGTAAAGGTCACGCCACCTAGTGCATCCACCAGTTCGCCCTCTACGGCAGCATCATTAAGCAACATATCCGCACCAGCAGCTAACACATTGGCCTGTGGATCTGGAAAACGCTGTGGTGCCACCAGTGCCAGGTGGATGAAGCCCATAGTGCGCATGGCCCGTGCGGCACCACCAATATTGCCTGGATGCGACGGGCGCACCAGGACGAAACGAACACTGGAAATAAAATCATGGTAAGTAATCGTCATTAAAGCAAACAACTCCTGATGAATTCATCCATAAAGATCCTGTTCGCAAATGACACCGCATTTCGCCCTGGCATGCAAAGCATGAAAGGATAAGACCACCGTGTGCCTGTCATGAAACATGGGTACTAACAAACGGCCCATGTCATTCATAAGTGATACAACTTTGCTACACACCGCGATTTGCTACACACCGCGATGAATAAAGATATAGATAGTCATACGACTCCATTTCAACACACTCTTTTCTGCTACAATTTTAGGTCAAATTCTGCCTTTTTCCAAAAGGCTACAGCATCATGACCAGACCCGCCGTTACCATTGCTGTACGCGCCGCGCGCGCTGCAGGAAGAATAATCCTGCGCTACATAAACCGCCTCGACGTCCATCATGTGCTTGAGAAGCAGCGCATGGAATTTGCTTACGAAATTGATCGGCTGGCCAGAATCGAGATGGTCAAGGAATTGCACCGCGCCTACCCCGACCACACCATCCTGGCGGAAGAAGGCAGCGCAACCATAAACAAAAATGCCCACACCTGGGTCGTCGATCCGTTAAACGGCAAGCACAATTATCTGCGCCACATTCCTTTTTTCTCGGCGTCACTCGCACTTCTAGAAAAAGGTCAGCCAAGCCATAGCGTGGTATTTGACCCCCTGCGCGATGAACTTTACACCGCAAGCAAAGGTGATGGTGCCTATCTCAATGATCGCCGGATTCGCGTCGGCAAGCGTGAAGACCTCTCTGGAGCAATGATTGCCACTGGATTTCCTTCACAACAGCGTGGCCACCCAAGTAGCCAGTTGAGCATAACAAACGCCCTGCTTGGTCGCATTGAGGACATCCGTTTTTCCGGTTCCAGCGCGCTCGACCTGGCCTACATTGCCGCGGGTCGCTACGACGCCTATTTCGGTCTGGGTCTGCACGCTCGCGATATGACGGCCGGTATCTTGCTGGTTCGGGAAGCCGGCGGTTACTGCTGCGACCTGGCTGGTCGCGACGCTATACCCGGCAGCAGCAGCCAGCTCATGGCTGGCAATGTCGCCATGACACGGGGGATACTTGAACTCGTGAACGGCTGACAATCGTGCTCACCCAACACGGCCTTGAAACATACCGCACTTCTTGCGGGCGGAACGTGAACGTGTCTTCACGAGATAGAAAAGAAGCGGCTATACCAATGCTGTGCCGTGCGTCTGCCTGGACAACCTCAAGATGGGCAAAGCCGCATACACGCCAGGGTAATTTTGCCGAAGCAGAGGCGGCTCTACCTTAAGTACTGTCCCTTGTATGGATTACCTGCGCTGTTCCCATATCATTTAGAAATCCACGCAGAAAAGGTACGGTAATACGTCGCTGTGCGGCCAGTGCTGCGTAATCAAGCTGCTCGAACAAATCGAGCAATGTCCCTAAATCACGTGCGTAATGGCTAAAAAGCCAGTCTAATACCGTATCATCCAACACCATGCCGCGCATCAAGGCTTTCTCCTTAAGCACTACGCAGCGTTGGCTATCGGTTAACGGCTTGAGTGAAAAGCGGACACACGCCCCCATACGTGAACACAGATCAGGCAAAACCAAACCAAGCTCGACTGGAGAAAGGCGATCTGCAAACAACAAAGCCGTACCCGCAAGACTGGCCCGGTTATAAAGCTCAAACAAAGCCTCTTCAGCTAAAAGGTCGCCAGCAATAGCTCCCAAATCATCCAGCGCCAGCAGTGAACTACCGCGGCAACCGCGCAACATGGCTACCCGGTTATCAATGTTTGCCAACGGCAAGTACTGCACCCTGCACCCGTTTTCACTGGTCACCTGACAGGCAGCCATCAACAAATGACTCTTGCCACTGCCGGCTGTACCTTGCAGGTAGACCCACGGCGCCCCGGGCTGACACGCCAGCTTACGCACAGCATCTAACGCCGCCCTATTGGAACTGGCATAAAAACAGTCAAACCGCTGACGACGCGGCCAACGCAAAGCAAGCGGAAGTTGCCGGATCATGGTGTGCTGCCGGAGTCCTTATCGTCAGATGCAACCATCGCACCGATCGTTTCCGTGCCCGCACCGCCAGAGGTGCCGGGACGCAAGCCTTCGTATAATCGGCTTTGCCGGTAACGTTCGCCAAGGTGACGCAACAGCACCAGTATCACCGATGCCATCGGCAGCGCCAGAAGAATACCAAGAAAACCAAACAGGTAACCACCAGATAGCACCGCAAACATCACCATCACCGGATGCAGGCCGATTTTTGCACCCACCAACCTTGGTACCAGCACATAAGACTCCAACAGTTGTCCTGCAGTAAATACGGCGATAATCATCAGTACATGTTTCCAGTCACCATATTGCATCATCGCGGTAATGAGCGCGGCACCGAAACCAACGATAAAGCCTAGATAGGGTACAAAACTAAGGAGACCAGCCATCATGCCGATCAAGGCAGCCAGCAAAATCCCCACCAGGCTCAAACTCAGCCCATAAAACAATCCCAAAGACAACATCACCATGAGTTGTCCACGCACGAAGGCCCAAAGTACCACGTCAGATTCACGAGCCAGCCGCACAACGACCGGTTTTACCGAGCGTGGCAGCATCTGATCGACCCACGCCATCAGCTGATTCCAGTCGCGTAACAGGTAAAAAGCCGCCACTGGAATCAGTACCAAGTTAGCCAACCACATGACGGCGCTTACACCCGAGCGTGACAATTTACCCAGCACGCTACCGATAGAACCGAAGTGTGCTCTGAACATCGCCATCAAATGATCACTGTTCAGCCACTGTGGTCCAAGATGCAATTCGCGCTGCAGCCACGAAAGAACATTGCGGCGGATCCATGCTATGTAATAAGGGAAATTCTGTGCAGCTTTCTCCATCTGATGGACAATCAGTGGTATCAACAACAGCACCACTCCGGCAAACACCAGAATGAGCAAAACGAACACGGTGCTCACCGCCATCGTCCGGCTCATGCCAATTTTCCCCAGCCTGGAAACCATTGGATTACCCAGATAAGCCAGGATCGCGGCCACGGTAAACGGCGTCAGCACCGGCGCTAGTAACCATATAAGCCAAGCGACGACAAGGATGATTACCAACAGCTGCCAACGCCACGAAAAATCAGGGAAAACATGGATTGTCATGGCTCAAGCATCCCTTGACAAGAGTCTCGTTTCAGCTGTTGCCGACCAACCCGAAAACGCCCAGGAAGATGGCACTATCAGTGAAAAACTTCAATGCAGCCAACGTAAAGCCAAATCGGTTCCCGTATGGGGCAGTGTTGGTAAAAGCTGCCCCTGGGAAGTCAGCCCTGCCACCAGGTTAGGCAGGGGCACACTCACCATAACCATAAGCAAAACGCCATCATCATGTGCCCCCAGTGTAGTCACCTTGAGCACTGCGACGTCGCTACGCAGGCTTGCCAGCATACTGGCGTAATCCAGTGCCGAATAAAGACCTGCTATCCATAGGCGCACTTTTCTTCCCCCCTCACCGATCACGTTAAGCTGCTGCCCCAGGTTGTCGGCCATGGTTCGGCCGGCTTCCGCCAGCAAACGGACGCTATCATCGCCACGGTCTGTCCATTGCTTTACGTGACCACCGCTCAGTAAAGTCCAGTCAGCCGAGTCCTGGTGCATGCGGCCAAGTAGCGCCAGACCGGTATGGTAATGACTGGCCATTGCTGCCAGTGCTGAAGGATCGGCCGCCATCAATTTGCTGGTATCAAGAGCAGGCAAGGCCGTATCCGGGTAGGCTACGCCATAACCACGCTGATTGACAACTAAAGCCAGGCTGGCAAGCGCATCTGGCCCCAGTAGTGTACCCTGCGCGTCGCGCACAATTAATAAAACTGGCGGTTTGACGCCCACCCTACTCGATTGCATCTGGGTGACAGCACGACGCACCGAGCCGGGATCGAAGCTAACCTGTAGCTGCAAACCGGTTAGCTCGTCATTCCTGAACCGATAATATTTAACCATCTCTGGTGCATGACTCAGCGCCTCATCATAACCGGGCCTTGAGCGCAAATCCCTACCACCAGAAACACGAGCCAGAACCTGTGCCAGCGCAGTGCTAAACGCGCGATTGCGCTCTGTCGTAGCCGTGCCAGACATTGGCACCACGACCGTATACGCTGAGCTGGTCAATGGCTGTGCCCTGCACGGTGACAGCACGGCAAAACCCCATAGGAGCAGCATAGTTGGAAGACACAACAAACGCATATCAAGATCACAAGACAAGTCATAACCCTAGGGAAAACACGATGCTAAAGTTCAGCCGCAAACCGACATGGGTAAAAAAAATCGTTTTCTGGCCACAGATGCACGTCATAATTCATTGATTCAAAAGATACTTTCACGCTTCCATGCAAAGCCGGTCGTTGAACCAGACCGCCCGCGCACCAAGAAGGTCTGCCCTAATCCAGCTCCAGCGTCTATCATGGCACATCCCATACCTTTTGTTACTGCCATGTCTGACAACCTCACTTACCGCGACGCTGGAGTCAATATTGATGCCGGCCATACCCTGGTCGAGCACATCAAACCCCTAGTCAAGCGTACTTTCCGCCCTGGGGTCATCGGTGGTCTGGGCGGCTTTGGCGGGTTGTTCGCACTAGGAAATAGCTACCGTGATCCAGTACTGGTGTCCAGTACCGACGGCGTCGGCACCAAACTAAAACTGGCACAACAACAGGCCAGTCATGCCAGCATTGGCATTGACCTCGTCGCCATGTGCGTGAACGATGTGCTGGTGCAAGGCGCTGAGCCACTGTTTTTC
>JAAXIA010000203.1 GCA_012270595.1 Rhodanobacteraceae bacterium
GTGCACCACTTTTCCGTTAAGGAGCATGTCGACCCCCACGGCTACCGGAGCAATCGGCTGGGATAAAAGACTGTCCCAGGCGTTTTTCCAATAAAACGCGATCTTATCTGCCTTATCGTTGGGTTTGGGGACCACACATAACTCAAATTCAGGACATTGCTCCGGACCCGTGACAGAAATACCGTTAGAACCCACGTAGTACACCTGACCAGGGTTGCTAGGGTGAACTCGAATGATCCAGGTGAGATGAAAACCATACGACTGAGCAGGTGCAAGCGTATAATCAAACCAGGAAGCCTGACCACGCCCCCAGCTGGTTATGTATTTTCCATCTATAAACAAATCCACCGCCTGAAATACATCACCGATTTTCGCCGGGTCCCAGTAAAAATGAATATGACCTTGCCGGTCTGGTCCATCCACACATAATTTATAGGCAGGACAGTCGGCGACGTCTCTGTGATATGTTGTACCTGCTATAACCATGTTGCGTGACAGTGAAGGCGAAGATACCGCCCCCCCGCCTGCACACGCCATACCTGCGGCCAGAAAAAAACCAGAGAGGATGAGCAATAATCGTCCCGTATAACCCGTACAAACAGTCAACCGGTCAACGCCTGTCATAAGTGCCTCCTTTCATTTGCATTTCAAAGCGTAGGTAAAGAATGTCACCGCACCAGGTTAGCAAACCAAAGAACCAGATCAGAACGGGGCAGATTATATACCTCCAGCCGTAAATTCAGCAACGACGCTCACTTCCCTGCCTTTGCGTGCGCCGTAAAGGCAGGCAGGGCTTTTTCAGGAATTGACTACAAACGGGCGCTAGCCCTGACCCAGGTATGCTGTTCCATCCCCTGAAGGGGCTTTGCTTAAAAAATCACGCACGGTGGGAGCCAGTGCTGGATCCCGCATCGCCATGTGTAAAGTCGCGCGCACCAGTCCAAGCTTGTTGCCGCAGTCAAAGCGGATACCTTTAAAACGGTAGGCCAGCACACGGCTTTGCTCGTGGAGTAAGCCATCGATGGCATCGGTAAGCTGAATTTCTCCACCGACACCGGGTTTGAGTTGTTCCAGCAGGGGGAAAATACGCCCGGGTAACACATAGCGCCCTACCACAGCAAGGTTTGAGGGTGCATTCATTGGCGCTGGTTTTTCTACCATGGAACGGATACATGAACTGCGTTCATTGATAGATTCGACGTCAACAATGCCATATTTTTCGGTCTGGTGATGCGCCACTTCCTCTACCGCGATGACGCCTGTTCTTCCATCAGCATTGAGTTGCGCCATCTGGAACAGCACGCCGGGGCCATCATGGTCAATCAGATCATCAGGTAATATGACACCAAAGGCCTCATCCCCCACCACCGGTCTGGCACACAGTACCGCGTGTCCAAGTCCCAATGCTTCGGGCTGGGTAACAAAGATCGCTCGCACGTGCGTCGGCAGTGTACCTTGCACCAGTCTCAACAGTTCCTCTTTGTTTTTCTCCTGCAACTTGGCTTCCAGCTCGTAAGCCTTGTCGAAGTAATCAGCAATGGCATGCTTATAGCGATTGGTGACGAACACAAGCGTGTCGGCACCGGCCTCCACGGCTTCGTTCACAGCGTACTGGATCAGCGGTTTATCCAGTACCGGCAACATTTCCTTAGCCACCACCTTGGTCGCAGGAAGAAAACGGGTACCCAAACCGGCCACCGGGAAAACGACTTTCCGTCATGCTGTACTCACTCAACCTGTCTCTTTGCTGTGGGGATGTATGGAAACGACATTATTGGCCTGGGCACCACCATTCCAGTTGAAGGAAGGCAGAATATCGGATAAATGGCGCTGCAAGGCTTTTTCGTCGCATTGGACGACTGCTTCGCTGGCGGTGACAATCTGGGTCTGCACCTTGTTCCAGGACAAGGGGCGGTGGTGTGCCCGAAAAATCTGTGCATGTTCGGTTATGGTGTAGTGTTCCTGTGGATGAAAAAGTTCTTCAAACAATTTTTCGCCTGGACGCAAGCCCACATAGACGATAGCAATATCGACATCTGGTTTCTTTCCCGAGAGCTGGATCATCTGTCTGGCCAAGTCACGGATCTTGATGGATTCGCCCATATCCAGCGCAAAGATTTCCCCCCCATGGCCCAGGGCCGCTGCCTGCAAGATCAACTGACTGGCCTCAGGAATGCTCATGAAATAACGGGAAATATCAGGATGGGTGACAGTTACTGGACCACCTTGGCGAATCTGCTCACGAAACAAGGGCACGACTGAACCAGCTGAGTCAAGTACGTTACCAAAACGCACGGTGATAAAGCGGGTTGTCGAATGCGCACCCAAACCCTGGCACCAGATTTCGGCAATCCGCTTACAGGCACCCATCACACTGGTCGGATTGACTGCTTTATCGGTGGAAATAAGAACAAAGCATTCCACGTCATGCCGATCAGACAAGTCAGCCACTGTACGAGTCGCTAATACGTTATTGCGAAAAGCGGTGCGTAGCTGAGCTTGAAGCAAGGGTACGTGCTTGTAGGCTGCTGCATGGAACACAATATGCGGTTTAAAATCGTGAAACAGACGGGCCATAGCTACTTCATCACCGCAATCAGCAAGCACACCGTTCAAAACCATATCCGGGTAGGCCCCGCTCAATTCGCGGGTAATCTGGTAAAGATTGAACTCACAGTTATCGACAATGGTTAACGAGTGTGCAGCCAAACGGGCCACTTGTCGGCACAATGCCGAACCGATGGAGCCGCCACCTCCGGTCACCAGCACGCGGTGCCCGGTAAGAATTTCCCTGATGGCCGCCCAATCCAGTTCAACCGCATTACGACCGAGCAAATCTTCAATGGCGACTTCCCGGACCTGGTTAACATGGGCACGCCCGGCAACCACATCCTCCAGCCGTGGCACAATACGGTAAGGCAATCCGGTTTGCTCGCAGCCTTGTACCATCTCACGGATTTTGCTGGAGCTGGAAGATGTATGGGTGATAAGCAACATCCGGGCGTTACTTGCACGCGCCACTCTGGATAACTGCTTGAGCGTTCCAAGTACCGGATAACCCTTGATGCGGGTACCCCGCAAGTTCGGGTTTTCATCCACGAAACCTACCACTTTATAGTGTTTATCGCGCAGCAGGTCGCCAAGCAAGGTGGCCCCGGCGTTTTCCGCGCCGAGAATAAGCACACGCTGCCCGCTTTTCCTGGAGAATAATGTGCGCCGCCAGTTGTCTTTCCATAAGCGATAGGCAATGCGCGGCAAGCCCAGGCACACAGTCAACAGACATGGGTAGAGGATAAGTACCGAACGCGGCACACCATAAAGACGGTCATACAGGAACAGACTCAAATAAATGGCGAAGCTGCCCAGCACTGCCGCGCGCAGGATATTCCAAAGATCCGGCAAACTGGCAAAGCGCCATATGCCCCGATAGAGGCCAGTCCAGGCAAACAGCAGCGTCTGCGCAATTAATACCAGAGGGAACTCCAGGTGGGCATAGCTCAACCCAACTTGCAAGCTCGTATCCAGCACATAACGCAGCTCTTTAGCGCCCCACCAGGCTAACGCCGTCATCACCAAGTCGTGAATCACGACAGCGAGTCGCAGATAGCCCACATCAATGATCTTACGTAATCCCATAGGATCTCTTTAAGGCTGCCCGCACCGCAAAAGTCGGCGTTTCATCACTAGCCAGATAACGGTCGCAACCAGATAGGTCAACAGGCAGCACGGTAATGCCAGAGATGCAAAAAACAGGGAGATAACAGCCAGAGGCAGTACCACCAAGGTATTCCACGCCAGATAACACATCACAACAGCAGCGTGTGAATAGTTTGTGCGTACCATCCACTGATACAGATGCTCGCGATGCGCACTATACCAGAGACGCCCACGACTAATACGATGAAGCAAGGTCAAGCTGGCATCCGTCACAAATGCTGAACAAAGAATAAGGGAAGGCCATATGGCATGCGGGTGCACGTGCCAGAGCATGGCGATCCAGATAAAAAGCAGTAGACCAAGGCTACCGCTGCCCACGTCCCCCATAAAGATACGCGCAGGTGCCATGTTGTAACGTAAAAAGCCCAGGCAGGCTGCCGCCGTGCAGGCACAAACTGTAGAGAGCGCCAATTGCCCGACCAGGTAAGTGATGAGGCTCAATCCTATGGACACGAAAACGCCTTGCTGTGCCAACAGTCCATCGATGCCATCCATAAAATTATGCAGGTTAATGCTCCAGGTCCCGGCCAGCAGCAGACATGGCCACCACCAGAACCCTCCACCGTGCAGCAGCAAGCCCGAAAACAATCCGGTAGCAAGCAACTGCACAGCAAAACGCAGTCGTGCTGACAGCGAGTGCTTATCATCCAGCCAACCAACAAAGGCCACAGTGCCCAGGGCGACAAACACACCAGCAGTCACCCGTGCTGGCCAGGACTGCGATAACAAAGACAAACAAAGCGGTAGTGTGAAGAGCAGAGTCAGCACCAGACCAGCACCGCCGCCACGCGGCGTGGATATCCGATGTGAGCGCCGATAACCGGGGTGATCAAGCATGCCATAACGGCACGCATAACTGATAACCGCGCGCGTCCCGCCAAGTGACAACAACAAGCTTGCGGCAATCAAACCTGCCGCCTGCACATAAAAAGACATGCATACCTCATTCACCAGCAACGCCATAAATTGGCCTGATTGTGCTCCAGCTCCTGCAGCTGGGACATTGCCAATGATGGGATCTGGCACTGAAACCACAATGAATGCAGTGGTAACTCATCTGTCCTTCCAGAAGCTTTTCGGTCAACTTGCGCAGAATGAGACAATGCTCCCCCACTTCGCCCTGGATTTTATCAGCTGTGGCATCAACCAGAGCGATCAGTCCACGCGCCGAGGGGCGCCGCCTCAACTCTGTGGTGAGAAAGTCAATCGCTACCTTCTCACCATCACGCTGGCGATATAACTGCGTTAATGCCAACACGGGTGAAATACCCTCATAACGCTCAAGCACGTCACCCAAAAAGCGTTCGACTGGTTGCATCAGGCCTGGACGTGTATACACGTCCAACAATAACGGCAGGACTTCTGGCACCAGATGGATATCTGCGTGCACCGCACATCCATAAGCCTCGATCGCCTCTTCAAGTCTGTTTTCCTCACGGTACAGCTGACCGGTGATCAACCAGGCGCGGGCGCACTCACGCTGACATTGAAACGCCTTTTCCAGACAGGCCCGCTGCTTAGCCCGATCACCATATTGCGCCGCCTGCTGGGCCTGTTCACAATAAAACTGGGCCACAGTCGCCGAGGTATCCTCACCTGTCGTTGCCTCAAGCCGTTGCATATAGTTAATAGCCTGATCCCAGTCACGCTCCTGCTGATAAATCGAAACCAACTGACGTAGCACTGTCGATGTATGGTTTTCCATCGCCACCAGATCGGAAAACAAGGCTTCAGCACGATCAAGCAACCCTGCCCGCATGTAGTCCTCACCCAGCTCAAGCAAGGCGAGCGTCTTCATCTGCACAGGCAGCTGAGCGCGCGAAACAAGGTGCTGGTGCAGGCGTATCGCCCGATCCACTTCACCGCGCCGACGAAACAAGGTTCCAAGTGCCAACTGCATTTCCACGCTATCACGGTCATGCTCAATCAAACGCGAAAATACTTCAATGGCCTTGTCCTGCTCCTCATTGAGCAAATAATTAAGGCCACGGAAATAATCAGAAGAAAGTTCACCCACGCGCGCGCGCCGCACACCGCCCCAGCGCGCTGTAAACCAACCGCAGGCGAAAAGGGCCGGAAACGCCAACCCAAGCACATATTCCGTACAGATGGAGTTCATCAGCTAAGCCATTATCACCATAAGATCACCCCTAATGGTCCTTGCGCACCTGCTTGCAGCGCTGCTGCCATACCATGCCGAACCACGCACTTAACCCTCCAAGCAGCCAGCCTATACCCAGTGCCAACAGCAAGGCGGCACCTTTAGGTAAATGCAGGTGGGCAAACCCCAGGTCATAATTGACCGAATCGGCATTGAGTACCCCCAGCATCACGCCTGCGGCGACAAAAACCAAACAGACAGGAATCATGACAGCTCGCATCAGATGACTTTAGCCTCATTGTCAATGCGCCACACTTTTGATGGCAATGCGTAAATTTTACTCCACCCCGTGGCAGCTTATCGTCACTCATCCGCCCGACCAGGCGCTAGCGACCGCGCAGTCATACGCACCCTGGCAACATTAGCATTGCTAATCGTTGCTTCTACCCATTTACCACCAGCATCGCTTATTCACCCTGGCGTCAAATAACAGGTTGTACGCAGACCGATCACCAGTGCTCCTGATCATGTTAGCCGGGCCACCGGACCACATTATGTGGGCATGCGGTCCGGTCGGGGCAAGCCGCCTGGGTGCAGACCACCACGAAGATGGCACAGGGAATGACAGCAGTGGCGTACAGGAAACAGGCGTGGTGAGCGAATACAGGAAAGGATAGTCACCCAACCGCATGAACGATAGTTTCGCCAATGCCGCCTGGCCGGGTGCTTCTGGCATCGAGAGGGGTATCCAGGCATCGCGTGCGGTCTGTTGTTGTGGGTTACTTTCCAGCGTATCGCGCAGTCCTTGCCAGGCAATAGGAAGGGCTGCCACAACCATCAGTAGTACATAGGTGGCGAACATGGGATAGCGCTTCAGTGGATGGCACTGCGGGACAAAGTCGTTCACCACCGCCAAGGCCGGTTCCGATGGCACCAGACCAAGAGATTTGACATGCGCGATCTCGTTATCGATCTCGACATCCGTCAGACCAAGATAATGCCCGTATCGGCGCAGATGACCAACCAGATAAATCTGATAATCAATCTTGCTGTAGTTGCCATTTTCAATCTGACGCAACAGGCGCACCGGCAAGTTTATAGCACGACCGCAATGATCCAGGCTAAAACCACATGCCTTACGGGCGCTACGCAAACGACGACCGAAATCACTCGACGACGATACCTCAGCGACTTGCTCCAACTCATTCACTGGCAATATTCCGGGGTTATCTGGCGTTATCCGCTCGAGGCGAAGCAATTGCATGTTCATGGTCTTGTACTGTCAGCAGCTCTTTGCCTACCGAGCATTGGGAAAGCGCTTTTGCAAACGTTTGAGGTAGCGATGCGCGGCAGCTGTGTGCCCCAAACGCATTTCAATTGCATGGCCTAGTTTGAGCGCAGCGGGGGTTTCCCGGGCCAGTGCCTCATAACGCTCAAGGAAAA
The DNA here is from genome assembly GCA_012270595.1 of Rhodanobacteraceae bacterium. GTDB lineage: Bacteria > Pseudomonadota > Gammaproteobacteria > Xanthomonadales > Rhodanobacteraceae > Rhodanobacter_A. Next base: position 7,262 of record JAAXIA010000203.1, read on the forward strand.
TCCTGGCGTGAAAAGCGTCATGCTTGCGGTACATCACACGGGCCAACTGGAACAAGGCGTTCGTATTGGCGGCATTGATCGCAATGGCACGGCGGAAACTGGCCTCGGCTCCCTTGTAGTCGTGGATCTGCAAACGGCACACACCGGCATTGGTCCAGGCGACATCCGGCGTGGTATAGAACGGGTCAGCAAGGGCACGTCGAAAGTAGGGTAACGCCTGGTGCACTTTGCCACGGCGGCACAGAAAAGCCCCCAGGTTATTGTTCGGTGCTCCCTTCCCTGGTTCGAGCCGTTGCGCCTTGCGATAATTAGCCAGTGCATCAGAAAAATCGTGGATGCGTTCATAAACGACGGCAAGCACGGTATAGGTGGGAGCATAGTTTTTATCAAAGTGCAGTGCCAGTTTCAGCTTGTGCAAGGCCGTTTGTAAATCGCCAAGCTCCATGTAGTGCTGGCCAAGCTCGGTATGGACCCGCGCCGCATCCTGCGCTTCCTGGGCTTTGGTAACGCCAGCCAGACCTGTGCCCACACGCGTCGCCACACAGCCACTGAGCACGGTGACACAAAGCAACAGCCCCCACACGAGTCGCTCACATCGCATAGGCCCCGTGCTCCTGTACCTTATCGACGGATGCTGCCTGACGACGAGTGCGATCCAGTACCCGACCTTTAAGTTGTCCACAGGCAGCGTCAATATCGTCACCACGCGTTCGTCGCAACATGGTCAACACACCGGCGTTTAACAACTGTTTCTTAAAGCTGTCGATGACTTGTGCGCTCGAACGCTCGTAGTGCGTTTCTGGGAAGGGGTTGAATGGAATCAGGTTGACCTTGC
>JAAXIA010000029.1 GCA_012270595.1 Rhodanobacteraceae bacterium
GGCGCATTTTTCAACATGGCACGCGCAATGGCGATACGTTGACGCTGGCCACCGGATAACCTGCTACCACTTTCACCAATCGGGCTATGCAACCCCTGTGGCAAACGCGCGATGAATTCCATCGCATTAGCCGCCTCAGCAGCCGCCACAATCGCCTCCTCACTAGCACCAGAAAGCTCACCGTAGGCTATATTCTCAGCCACTGTGCCATCAAACAACACTACTTTTTGCCCCACCCAGGCAATCTGTCGGCGTAGTGACGCCAAGGTGTAATGCTGGTAATTCTCGCCATCCAGCGTAATGCGCCCGCCATCGGGCTCATAGAAACGCGGTAATAGTGCCACCAGACTACTTTTGCCACTCCCCGATCGCCCCACCAGCGCAATAACACTACCTTTAGAGCAATGCAGGTGGATACCCCGCAACACCGGGTTATCACTGCATGGATAGCTGAAATAGACATCCTCGAAGCGCAACACACCCTGCACGCGCTCCAGAACCTGATGGCCATAGTCGGCTTCAGGCATTTTATCCATGACGGCAAACAGATCTTCTGCTGCAGCCACGCCACGCTGGATATTTGCCTGAACATTGGTTAGCCGTTTAAGCGAAGGAACCATGGCCCCCATAGCCGTGAGCACGGTCACAAAAACGCCGGATGACATGACGTCGATCACCCCAGGCAAGGTGCCGAGAAACACCAGCGCAGCCAACGCCAGTGCCGAGACAATCTGAATTGCGGTACTCGACAAGGCATTGGTCGCGGCAATCTTCAGATTGAGTCGGCGCACGTGGTTAGTCACCGAATCAAAACGGCCTGTTTCATGAGGTTTTCCACCGTAGATACGCACATCTCTATGTGCACCGGTAACCTCCTCGACTGTCCCAGTGATCGACCCCATGGATCCTTGAATACGCCGACTGATCTGCCGATAGCGCCGACTCACCATTGTGGCGATCATGGCAACAGCTGGCACCATCACCAGCAGCACCAGGGTAAGATAGGCGCTGGTGCTAATCATCACATACAACATGCCAAGGACAGTGACAGTTTCGGTAACTCCCACCTTCACCGCCTCACTGGAAGCCGTAGCCACCTGCTCGCTGGTATAGGTGATACGCGATATCTGCTGTCCCGAAGGCTCCGCGCCAAAAAACGCGTCGGGCAGGCGCAAATACGCAGCAAACACATCGCGCTGCATCGCCTGCACCACATGGCGACCCACGTAAGAGACACCATAGGTACTGACGAAAGTACCTATGCCACGCACCGCAAAGATGGCGACAATCCAGATCGGCATCCAGAAAATCAGGTAAGCATTTTTTTGCGCAAACAGATGGTCAATCATGGGTTTGAGTAATTTGGTAAAAGCAGCAAGTCCAGCACCATCAACCACCATGCCAAGCATGGCAAGCATGGCGACTGTCCTGTGTCGCTTCGTGTAACCCAGCAATCGCCGATAGATACGCAAGGTCCGGACATCCCAAATGCGGTGGCTGCGCCGGGTCATGTTGCACCACCACGCTGCGCAACCATCGCCACCTGCACAACATAGCCCGCGGCAGCGACCGACTGTTTGAGAACGGCTCCATCCCGCTTTAAATTGTTCGGAACATCCATTGGTTACGTCTTGATTTAAGTTCATCCGGAGGGAATTTTCCGTGCCTGCGACTACATTTCTTCCAGCCCAGACAGTAAAACGAGAGATCACCGCGTTTCAAGGTCAATCTGACAATTCAAAGGGGGAGCGGTTTAAATGGAGATACAACCCCAATCCATCCGAACGAAGGGAACGCCCTCATGTTGCATGCCAGTGAATACTCTCTGAATGGAAGAAGCTTTACAACGATCCGGAGGAACGTCAATGCTGGCTGGCTACCTTGCCTTACGAGCCTGAATGAATCTCACCTAGGTTACTTTAACTTGGCGAGCCGACGCCGGCGCTGACGTATACACACAACAAGGTTATAGGACGACACAAACACCGGAAAGCAGTTTGATAAAATACCCACTGAGTCATTCTTGCCCAACACAAAATAGATCAGAAGCAAAAAGCTGCCGCACACCGACAGCACCCAAAATGCCAGCGGCATCACCACGCGCTTGTATTTACGGGTGTAATAGAGCTGTACAAACCAGCGACTGGTAAACATCAGCGCACCGGCAAACCCAAGCATTTTCCAGGGCGTCAACTGGAAGCTGTGCAATGCCGACAAGATAGCTGTCATGGGAAGGCCATGCCTCCGCTTAAGTTAGTTTCGGGTGGCGGTCATTCTAATTCACCAGGCGGTAATCGCTTACCATGACTGCACAAGCAACTAAAGTGCGGTAGCCTGTAGCCGCACTTGTCTTATACCGACTACAACTTAAGGTGTACGCAATGACGTGGATATCTCCCGGATAGTCGCAACGCATGTCTTTTCCTAACCAATCGCTCGATCTTGACCCACGCGCACGGCAACTGTTACGCAGCCTGATTGCGCAATATTTGACTGATGGTGAACCAGTCGGCTCGCGCAGGCTGTCGCACTCTTCCGGGCTAGATGTCAGCCCAGCCACCATTCGTAATATCATGGCTGACCTGGAAGACGCCGGCTTGGTGGCGTCGCCACATATTTCGGCAGGTCGGGTGCCCACACCACGCGGCTTACGACTGTTTGTGGACAGCCTGATTGAATTGCAGCCCTTGCCTCATGAAGACTTGGCCCGACTGCGACGGGAGCTTCCGCCTCGCCCCACGACAAACCGTGATCTACTAAGTAGCGTATCCACCCTGCTTTCGGCCATGACCCATTTTGTCGGCGTGGTGACCTTGCCGCGACAGACCGATTTTCCACTAATCCAGATTGATTTCGTCCCTCTGCCCAACGCCTGCGTGCTAGTGGTACTGGTGTTTTCCAATA
>JAAXIA010000072.1 GCA_012270595.1 Rhodanobacteraceae bacterium
TCTGAATAGATCAGAGATTCCCTAACTATGGTGTCCAAGGCACCTTTGCAGACAGGTTCAGTTTAAGCACTATGTGGGCAATTGAGGGCCATCCCGAGACAGACGATAGTGTTCCATAATACAAATAAACAATATAGGGTCGCAATTGCAGATCGGTGTTGATGGAAGCGGTCGCAACACGCAAGATGAACCAGATGTGCCAAAATCTGAATACTCATGGCATAATGGGGGTGGTATAGGTGTACTGCTGCTCCAATCTATGACCGGGTCGCCATCAATTCCTGTAACGGAGCCACCCATGGATCTTGCCATTCGCGACGTGCAGGAATGTGAACTGGACGCTGTGTTAGTCATCAACAACACTGCCAGCCAAAGCATTCTCCCCATGGACAAGGCCAGGTTACGCTACTTTTTTGACCATGCCGACTACTTTCGCGTCGCCGAAATCAATGGCCATCTGGCTGGTTTTCTTCTTGCCCTGCGGGATGGAGGAAACTACAACAGCATCAACTACCGCTGGTTTTGCGAGCACTACCCACAATTCCTCTACATCGACCGTATTGTGATCGCCAGCGCTTACCAACGGCACGGTCTGGGTCGCGTTTTCTATTGCGACGTCGAAAGTTTCGCCGAGGTCCGCGTCCCCCTACTTGCCTGCGAGATTTTTCTGGAGCCGCGCGATGATATTGCGATGCTGTTTCATGGCACCTATGGCTTCCATGAAGTCGGCCAGCAACGTGCCACACCACAGAAACGACGGGTCAGCCTGCTGGTCAAAGAACTGCCTGGTTACAGCTACGTGCACGACACTTGGATCGCGCACGGTGGGCTGCCGGATCAACCCTGGCTAGCCTCTCGTCAAATCGCCAACGTCCAGGTGATTCGGCCCCACTATGCTGCTGTTAAACGACACTCCTAAACCACCAACATGAAAGCAAACCAGCATAAGCTCAGTGAGGCATCCTGCGATCTACGTTTCGGCCAGGTGGGCTTGGCCTGTGTGCGCATACGTCGTGTTGACGCCGCCGCCGTCTTCGAGGAGCTTGAACATCGCGTACGCCAGGCCCAACAACTGTTCTCGCGTACCGCCGTCGTCGTCGATCTTGGTTACCTCGACGAACTACCTGACGAGGGTACAGTCGATGCCTTGCTTGAAGCCGTGCGTAGCGCCGGCATGCTGCCTGTGGGCCTGGCCTATGGCAGCAGTGAGAACGAAGCCCTGGCCAAACGTATGGGATTGCCACTGATTGCCCGTTTCCGTGCTGCCTACGAGGCAGCGCACAGCGCACCATCCCAAAAGCTGAGCGCCCAGGAAAAGATTCACGCAAAGCAGACAACGTACCCACCAGCAGCTACCAGGAACGATCTTGACTTGGTCCAGGGTACGCTGCACCACGACAGTGCGGTACGCTCCGGCCAGCAAATCTACGCTCGCCAGCGTGACCTGGTCGTTACCGGCACTGTGGCCAATGGTGCAGAAGTGATTGCCGATGGTGATATCCATATTTATGGCACATTGCGTGGACGTGCCATGGCCGGCGCACAGGGAGACGGCAATGCACGCGTTTTCGTTTCCGATTTTTACGCTGAACTGGTGGCAATCGCTGGCCACTACCGGGTGTTTGAACACCTCCCCGATACGCTGGAAGGGCGTGCTGTGCGTTGCTGGCTAAAAGATGACAAACTCTTGCTCGCCCGACTGTGATGTGACTTAATGCTGCAACGCAACTCTCCTTACACCATTTTAAGACAGTCGAACATCCAAGATTCAGGATTTAACCCGTGTCGGAGAAAAGCTGAACAACACTTGAGGACGTGCCACTTAAGGACCTGGCATGATAAAAAGAGATACACCAGCTCGCATCTGCCATACCCCCGAAAAGCTTTATGGATGGACTTAGGCAAAGTCCCACTCCCATCCACATCACGGAGATGAACTCTTGACTGCTGAAATTATCGTTGTCACTTCCGGCAAAGGCGGCGTCGGTAAAACGACGACCAGCGCCTCGCTAGCCACAGGGCTGGCCATGGAAGGAAAAAAAGTGGTAGTAATTGACTTCGACGTCGGTCTGCGCAATCTCGATCTTATTATGGGCTGCGAGCGACGCGTAGTATATGATTTTGTCAATGTCGTGCAGGGTGAAGCCTCACTTAAACAGGCTCTTATCAAAGACAAACGCCATGAAAACCTTTATGTACTGGCCGCCAGTCAAACTCGCGACAAGGAAGCGCTGACCCAGGAAGGGGTTGAAAGGATTATCAACGAGCTGGGCGAGGAAGGCTTCGATTACATCATATGCGACTCACCCGCCGGTATCGAAAAAGGCGCACATCTGGCCATGTATTTTGCCGATCACGCAGTGGTGGTGGTCAACCCGGAAGTCTCCTCTGTACGCGACTCAGACCGCATCATCGGTCTGTTATCGAGCAAAACACGACGCGCCGAACACGGTAAAGAGACAATCACTCTGTACCTGCTGCTGACCCGCTACAACCCGGCGCGCGTCGAGGCGGGTGAAATGCTTAGTGTCAAGGATGTCGAGGAAATCCTGGGGATGTCTGTAATCGGTGTCATTCCCGAATCACAAAATGTACTGGCCGCCTCCAATTCAGGGGTTCCGGTCATCCTCGACACCGCATCTTGCGCCGGCAAGGCCTACCACGACGCCGTGGCCCGCATTCTCGGCGAGGATCGCCCTTTGCGCTTCCTCGACACGCCCAAAAAGAGCTTGTTGCAACGCATGTTCGGAGGCTGACTCAACCATGGGGATTCTCGATTTTTTAAAAAACAAACCCAAGCCGAGCGCGAGTATCGCCAAGGAACGCTTGCGCATTATTGTGGCGCAGGAACGCAGCACACGTGGTGGTCCCGATTACCTGCCAATGATGCGCAACGAACTGCTGGAGGTTATAAAAAAGTATATCTGTGTCGATATTGAAGACATCAACATCAATGTCGAGCATACAAGCGGGCACGAAGTACTGGAGCTTTCTGTCGCTTTGCCGGAAAGCAAAACCACTCCCACAACCGCTATTTAGACCTCGCTCATGGATATACTTAACAGCACAACGCTTCCCTTGCCATGTATCTAAACTACCTACCGGAGTCGAGTTCAAGGACATGAAGTCTGCCTCTCCCGTCGCTAAAGTGCTACGTCTGGCTGACATCGCTACCGATGCATCGACCTCCCTGCTCTCCCGCTACGGATTAAGCCTGCAATGGGTCGCCCCGTGCACGCCCATTCCCGGAAGTTACTGGGGCGACGACGAGGCAGGTATCATCGGCAACCTAGTCCATGCCCGTACTGACACGCCGGTGCACTCGCTTTTGCATGAAGCCTGCCACCTGGTCGTATTGCCTCCGAAAAAACGATACCAGGTGCATACTGATGCCAGCGACTCCATTGAAGAAGAGGATGCTGCCTGCTACCTTCAGATCGTATTGGCCGATGCGCTGCCCGGCGTAGGACGGTTGCGGATGATGGCAGACATGGATACCTGGGGCTACAGCTTCCGGTTGGGATCTGCCCGTGCCTGGTTTGAGCACGACGCCGAAGACGCGCGTCATTACCTCATCCAGCACCAGCTTCTGGATCGCGCCGGCTGCGCCATTATGCCAACGGATCAGGCATGCTATCCAGACACGTCGTCTGCTCCTTAAACTGCCACTCTACTCAATCTCCATGCCCTGGTTATCTTCCCGCAGGCTTCATCCGCTGCGCCGCAACATCGCCGACGCGCTCATGCGTCTGTGCTTTGGTCCTCCTGTCACACCAAGCTTCCAGACACTGCCACAACGCGGGATCCATCGCATTTTAATTTGTCATGTCAGTCACGCCCTAGGCAACGCCCTGCTGCTGACCCCCTTACTGCAAGAACTGGAAAACACCTGGCCTGGCGCACAAATCGACATCATCACACGCAGCCAAGTAGGTCAGGCACTTTATAGCCATCACGATAATGTACATCAGGTGTTTCAATTACCATCACACGGCGTAGGTCACCCCAGGCAATGGCTACGCGAACTGCACCATATGCGCAAAGTACACTACGACCTGGTCATCGACCCCGATACTCTGTCACAAACAAACCGCCTTCTCCAGCTCAAAGCACACGCCGTCTGGACCCTGGGGTTCAGCGCCCCAAGGAAAAACGGCGCGGTGACGCATGCAATCAATGTACCGCAGCACATCCCACATCAAGGCAAACGACCCGTCTACCTGCTCCGGAGTGGCCTGGGTAGAACCTGTGATGCCACCTGCTACCCTCCACTCGATATCCGTCTGAGTGACCGCGAGTACAATCAAGGAAAACGCATGTTAGACCGCATCATCGGTCCACGCGCAAGCAGCAGGATAATCGGCATATTTGCCAATGCGACGGGTCCCAAGCAGCAACACAAGGACTGGTGGATAGCGCTACTCAACCGTTTTGAACAATGCCAACCCACGTGTCAACTTCTGGAAATTGTACCCATGTCTGGCCAGTCCTTGCTTGATTCGCGCTACCCCAGCCTCTTTTCAACCGATATACGGCGCCTGGCTGGTGTGCTGGCCAACCTCGATGCCTGCATCAGCCTCGACTGTGGCATCATGCACCTGGCCTGCGCTGCTGGCGTGCCTACACTTGGTATTTTCACCGACACCGCTCCCGAAGAGTGGCAGCCCTATGGCCCGAAACATCGCACCATCCAGGCCGCGCGGCTTTCCCCGGAAAGCACGGCCAATGAATTGGCAGACCAGCTCACTGAAATAACAACGCCTGGTTAAGCCGCCTGTGTGCCCATTCCCTGATGCGGATGTATATCGCGCGCAGATCTAACTTAAGGGTACGCCATAAGGCAACGTACGCATCGGAGAACATGCCGATCAGCAACCTCAACGGGGGATCTGGATCGGAGCATGCAACTACTGGCACATCCCCAAACCATTTCTGGTCAACTCAGCCAACGACGACCTGACACTTATCCACAGAAACCGTGAATAAGTGTGTGGATGAACTGAGGTCAGAACACCGCAAAGCCCAAAGACGGGTGCGTCGGTCACACCATGCTTAAAAATTGAACAAATGGCCATAAACTACCTAGGGAATCTCTGATCTATTCAGA
>JAAXIA010000059.1 GCA_012270595.1 Rhodanobacteraceae bacterium
GCCATAGTCTTGGTTGCCTCGTTGGCAGCAGCGATTTGCTTATCAGTCAAATTGGTCAATAAACCTTTGAGGTCCTCCACCAGGCTTTCTTTTAACTGTTTGGCCTGCGTTGCATTTTGCTCAGACGAGTTCGCTATCTCCTTCAGATACTCTTCGCCTACACCCGCTGTAAACAGTTTGTCCAGATGTTGTTGCAGTTTGATTACCGATTTACTGAAAGAACCGTATAATAACTTTTCAAAAAATGTAATTAAAATCGCCGCGCAGATCGCGATGCACGAGAATGTGAAGGCGTGTGTGACATGGCTGAAAAGATCATTCAGGCTTTGTGTCATTGCCTTATTATTTGCATGTGCATTAAAACGTGAAAGGCCTTGAATCAGGGCAACAAAAGTACCAATAATGCCCATACCAGTGAGTATGCCAGGCAAATGTTTGAAGTATTCCGAGCCTATGCGAGGCTCGATAATGGTATCCATCGCTATAAAATTTTCGGCTGGATGTGTGGAACGGATAGCGGTAAGCTTTTGTTCGCCATTTTCTTCCGGGTTATACCGTTTATGGAGGGTGTCTTTATATTCTTTCCAGGCATGATTAAAATCATTATCATTCAAGCGCTCAAAAATACCGTCCAGGTCGTTAAGACGTTCATTTGGAGAGCGGTCGTTGAGTTTTTTATTATCTATTGTTTTTATTAGCTTTTTTAGTTTACGTAGCAGCCACCAGCCTTTAAGCAGCGATAAACAGAGGTAGTGTATAGAAAGAACGAACCCAATAAAAAAAAGAACAGTGGTCCAAAATCCATAGACCTGATACTTGGCAATTAACCATGCCCCGATTGCTGTAGTAGAAAATTGCATGCGATGCCTGTTCGATAGGTCAGGTGTTAACCGGCGGCAGATCGACCGATATGTGGCACGGCCTGCGTGCTTTCAAAGCGATTCAAACCAACACGATTATCGCAGAAGTTCAACATCACTTTGTCTTAATCTGGGGTCGTCCCAGCCGACTTTAGGTTGAAAACGCTCTCCGTAGTGCTTGCTCAGCACGTCCAGCCGCGCCTTGAGTTTGTCCGCACCTTCGCTACGCACGTATTGAATGGGTCCACCGCGGAATGGTGCAAAACCGGTGCCAAAAATCACGCCGGCATCGAGCAGAGCGGCATCGTTCACAACGTTATCGGCCAGGCAGGCCACTGCTTCGTTGACCATCGGCAGGATCAAGCGATCCTGCAGGTCGGCTGGGGGCACGTAGTCGGGATCAACTTCGGGTTTCTTCGGCTTGCCGTCATACCACAGATAGAAACCCTGGCCGTCTTTTTTGCCGCGTTTGCCGTTCTCGAGCTGCTTCTCCAAACCTTCGGGCAGGGTTAGGCCAAGAAAGGGTGCCAGTTCTTTACCCACTGAGATACAGACGTCCAGCCCCACGGTATCGGCCAGTTCAATCGGGCCTATGGGCATGCCGAATTTTTTTGCTGCCTTGTCCAGGATAGGGGTGGGAACACCTTCACTGGTGAGCTGCATGGCTTCGAAAAGATAAGGCATCAAAATGCGATTGACCAGAAAGCCTGGTGTCCCTTTAACCGCCACGGGAAGCTTGTCGATTGCACGACAGAAGGCCAGTGTACGTTTTTCGATCATGGGGTCCAGTGCATCATGGCGCACGACCTCGACCAGCGGCATGTTCGGTACGGGATTAAAGAAGTGTAGACCAAGGAAGCGTTGCGGTGCGCCGAGCTTTTCCCGAAGTTCATCCAGTGGAATGCTGGAGGTGTTACTCGCCAGAATTTCCTCTGCCTGGAACTGAGGCTCAATGCCGGCATAAAGGGCTTCCTTGGCGGCGGCGTTTTCGTAGATGGCCTCAATGACCAGATCGGCCCCGCTGACGTCACTGGCTTCCACGTTGGCATGCAGGCGGTGCCTGGCGGCGTCTATTTTCTCCGGTTTTTTCAGTTTTTTCTGATAGAACTCGCTCGCACGTTCCAGTGCAGCCTGAACCGGCCCTGCTTCGCGATCTTGAAGGGTAACCTCAAAACCTTTGAGTGCGATCCAGGCGGCGATATCTCCGCCCATTACACCGGCACCGATGACATGTACGTGTTTGATACCGTGCTGTGCATGACCACCGGAAGCTTTCAGCCGTTCTTGCAGGAAAAAGATCCGGATCAGGTTTTTCGCCGTGGATGTCTGCGCCAGTTTTGCCAGTGACAAGGCTTCCACTTTCAGCCCATGGCGCGTGTTGTGGCCACTACGTCTCCATACCTTGATGATCGCGAACGGAGCGGGATAGTGTTCTTTGTGTACCTTGGCGGCGGTACGTTTAAATACCATTGGTGCCAGAATCTGTTTTGCGATCCAGGTGTTGCTTGCCCAGACTTTAAACCGTCGCGTAAAAGGGCGTGGCGCTGGGCGATGCAGTAATGCCCTGGCTTCAGACAGGAGTTCATCGGCAGTCGCAAGCCGGTCAACGGCACCCAGGGCTAACGCGCGTACGGCCGTAAGTGACTTGCCAGTAAGCATGATTGGGAGAGCCTCGGGAGCGCCAATGAGTTGCGGCAGACGGATGGTGCCACCCCAGCCAGGGTGAATGCCAAGCAGTACCTCGGGTAGCGCGATTTTCGTCTTGTCCCCGTTCACCGCAATACGCTGGCGACAGGCCAGAACGAGTTCGGCACCGCCACCCATACACACACCGTGTATCGCTGCCACAGTGGGGCAGGGCAGGCGCGCCAGGCGCTCGTACACCCGTTGCCCGTACTGGATGTTTTCCAGTACCGCACCCCGCTTGGCGTAACCGATGAATTCCTTGATATCGGCACCTACCGAAAAGCCGGAGGCTTTGGCCGAATGTACAATGACGCCTGTGGGTCTTTCGATAGCCAGGCGCTCGAGTATCTGCTCCAGTTCTTCCAGTACGGCACGTGAGATCGCATTAACCTTGCTGTTTGCACGATCCAGACTTAAGGTCACAATACCGCCGTCGTCGCAATGCGTTTGCCAGTGCCTGAAACGTAGCCCTTCGAACATCAGCTTCAAACCAGGTAGTGGATGGAGTGCCCACGGTACCGCCCATGAAACGCAATTGCTAGAGGTTGGACAGTGCTTTTTAGTAAAACTCTTGTTACATCTTGGCGATAAACTCGTAATGCATTGAATTATAAATACAAATATGCTTAATTATTTTAGTTGATGCGCTTATGATCGCGCTGTGTCGCGCTGTCAGTGCCGATCCGTTCTTTCGTCCAGCGTGGGTGTGCGTGGTTTTATGTTGGCCGACTCTATAACGGCCAGATTGAGTTAAGAAACCCAAGGCGCACTGGCGAGATTCGGGCTAGTTTGATTGTACCTGCTGGCGAACAGGTGCTACGTACTGCTTGTGATCAGCTCTGGGCAATGGGAAAAAAAGGTATAATCGGTCGTTGCATTTGAGTGTGAACCCGTCAGTCGTCCCTCAAGGATACAGGCAAAGACCAGTAGGGTGTGGTACGGCAGGTGCGTCAGGAGGCCAGGCTGGAGACGGCATTGCTAGTGCTCCCAAGTATTTTAAGTGTCTGCACTTGTTGGAGAGTCTGCACAAGCGGTACAGTCCTGGTTGCCATTGCCATCGGGATGAATTTGCTATAGGTGCCTTGTTACTGGACAACTTGCGTAAACCGTTGACCGACCGCACTTGGTACCGGACGGGCTTTGCGCGTTTTATGGGTGTGACGAGGCCATAAAACTGGTTTTGACAGCTTGGCTGTCTAATCGCGGTTTAAGATGAGTCTATTCATGCCCGTGCGGCATTTCACTCATGCCCTACCCCCTGCAAGACAAGGTGATAGGGCGGTGAAAGCGCGTTGCCGAACCTTGCCCCGTGCCTGGATGCCATACATTTTCACCATCAGGCAGCGAAAGGTGGCAAAAAAAATGGAAGGAGAGAGCCTGAATGGGCGAAAATCAACTAGATAGCATGCTGGTTGAGCAGGTAAAAAAAGGCGATAAGCGCGCTTTCGACCTGCTGGTACGCAAGTACCAGCACAAGGTGCTCGGCCTCGTTTCCCGTTATGTGCATAACCATGCTGAATGCGAGGATGTGGCGCAGGAGGCCTTTATACGTGCCTGGCGCGCGATCGGCTCGTTTCGTGGCGACAGCCAGTTTTACACCTGGCTGCACACGATTGCCGCCAATACTGCTAAAAACTATCTGGTGATGCAGAAACGGCGCCCTCCCGGTACAGATATCGATGTGGACGATGCAGCCCTGGTACAAGGTGCTGAGATCATGCAGGACAAGGCCACGCCTGAGCACGAATTGTTACGCCAGGAAATTGAACAAACGATTTTTTCTACTGTCAATGCTTTACCAGTCGAACTTCGGACAGCAATCACTCTGCGTGAAATGGATGGCCTCAGCTATGAGGAAATTGCCACCAGAATGGACTGTCCTGTGGGTACAGTACGTTCACGTATTTTTCGGGCGCGCGAGGCCATTGATGAGAAATTGCGGTTATCGTTGCCCGATGGCGAGGATATGACACATGACTAAAACACATCAGGAAGCCCTCTCGGCAGGTATGGACGGTGAGCTGTCGAGGCATGAGCTTCGTTTTCTTTTGCGGCGACTCGACCACGAAACGGATCTGGCGCGCGTCTGGGAGCGTTATCACCTGGCACGCGCCAGCATGCGTCATGAGTTGTCGGCCGTGCCTTCAGATGGTTTTTCCGCAAGGGTGATGGAGGCTGTTGTTGCCCGGGAGTCGCTTGCATTGAGAAACCGCGTAGTGCGCAAACCGGTGCGCTGGTTGCGCTGGTCCGCGGGGAGCACCATTGCGGCCAGTGTTGCTCTCGCAGCGCTTATGCTGACCCGGCCGGTGACCGACGGCGGTAGTAGTACCGGCCAGTGGCAAACTGCCTCGCTCCGCACAGCGCGACCTGCGCTTTCTGCGTCCATGGCCGGAGGCGCATCGCGACCAGTGGGGGGCGGTTTACCCACAGTGCCCGCAAACGCGAAACTGGTGGACCAGGCACCAGCGGTTGTGCCGCCATGGCTTAGTCAACATACCGCTGCACCACTTAGCGAGCGTACCTCGATGAATGTGATTGATCTGGCCAACAGCCGGATAAGTCCATATTACCTGCGTATTTACCGCAGCTCAGGTACGGCAGATAGTCAGCCGGGTAGTCAGCTCTTTTTGCTTAAACCGCTTCGGGTGCGTCGGCATCATCCCGCAAGCGCGGCCGGTTGGTAGGTTTGAAAAACGGGTTATGACCAGAAACTGGCTGGAATCTGCGCCACTGCGCGTGTGTGTTGGTATATCATCCGTTTATTTTTCTTGAATGATGGGCGAAAACCCTTGAGGAGGTAGTTATGAGTCGAACGGTTTGGCTCCTTTGCTCCGCATTTGTTGTGGGCGCTGTCGTGATTGGCAAGGGGCAGGCACAAAGTGCGCCTACCCACGTTGCTTTGCCCGATTTCACTGGTATTGTGAAGAAAAACACAACGGCGGTGGTACACGTGGA
>JAAXIA010000185.1 GCA_012270595.1 Rhodanobacteraceae bacterium
TCCATTGATCAGGGATTCCTTAGGGATATCGAGTCGCTTGACTTGATCGAGATCAATACCGAAGGATTATTTATCCTGGGCGACGACCCTGCTCTTAATGAAGTATGCCAGCGCGTACCGGCGGTCCTCCACGGGCTTGGTCTTTCCCTGGGAGATAGCGATCCAATTTCAGATACCTATCGTAAAAATATCAAAATGGTACTTGATTGGGTCGATCATCTTTGGTTTAGCGATCATGGTGCATTGACGGTGGAACATGGTATTGAGGTAGGGGGGTTAATGCCGGTTAGCTTTAGTGAGGAAAATAGTGCACGCATGGTGTCCAAGATCCTTGAAATAAAAGCGCTTGCCAAAAAACCGTTTCTACTTGAGAACATCTCTTACTACTGGTCGATGCCTGGCGATGATATGACTGAAGCACATTTCTTGCGCAGCATTGTAGAAAAAGCTGATTGTGGTTTGTTGCTGGATGTTGCCAATCTTTATACCAATGCTATCAATCATGGTTATGACGCGTTGACATTTCTCGATGATATCCCGATGGAACGCGTGGTAGAAATCCACCTTGCCGGCAGTGATCGCAGGTTTGATATGCTGGTCGATACGCATTCGACGGCGTATCAGTGAGGAGGTTTGGGCCTTGTTTGATGAGGCGTGTCGGCGCTGCCATCCGCGTGCTGTGATTATTGAACGCGATATCAATCTACCTGCCCATCAGGTGACACTCGCTGAAGTCGAACGTGCGCGCAGTGTACTGGTCGGACACGACTATTACCGCAGACCGTCTGTCATGAGTTCTGCCTGATTTCTTCTAGCATGGGTTGACAAACGACAGGGGTATCGTATTTTGGTTTTTCGATAACCGCTTTAAATAGCGCAAATAGCTTCTAGGTGCGCATGCCTTGCCCAGTATATGTACGGTACCAGGCCACGAAACGTGCAATACCCTCTTCGATGGGAGTGCTGGGGGTGTAACCGACATCACGGTGCAGTGCCGACACATCGGCACAGGTGTCCGGTGCGTCGCCGGGTTGCATGGGAAGCAGGTTTTTTTTCGCGCGTCGATCGAGTTTTTGTTCGAGCAGTTCGATAAATCGCAGTAACTGTACCGGTTGGCCATTACCGATGTTGTAGATGCGCCAGGGGGCACTAGAGGTGTCTGCGCGCGGGGTCGCGGGGTCATAGTTCGGATCAATGGTAGCGGGAATATCCAGCGTGCGGGTCAGACCTTCGATAATATCGTCGATGTAGGTAAAATCACGACGGTGCTGACCGTGGTTGAATACATCAATGGCCTGACCGCGTTGGATGCGCTCAGCGAACAGCATAGGTGCCATATCTGGTCTGCCCCATGGGCCATAGACGGTGAAGAAACGCAGACCGGTGCAGGGTAAGCCATACAGATGACTGTAGCTGTGCGCCATGAGTTCGTTGGCTTTTTTGGTTGCGGCGTACAGGCTTAGAGGATGATCGACCGCGTCTTTCGTGGCGAAGGGTAGCGTGTGATTGGCACCGTATACTGAGCTGGACGAGGCATAGACCAGATGTTCCACCCCGCCATGGCGACAGGCTTGCAGGATATGCCCAAAACCGACGAGATTCGATTGTATATAGACTTCGGGATGCTTGAGCGAATGGCGCACGCCGGCCTGTGCAGCCAGGTGGACCACACGCTGTGGCCTGAAGGCGCTAAAGATACTATTTACTGTATCGGAATCGGTCAGATCTGCGCGTCGGTGGGTGTAACCGCGGTGCTGGCTAAAGCGGGCTATGCGGGCCTCTTTTAGCGCTGGGTCATAGTAGTTGTTGTGGTTATCAAGGCCAAGCACTTCGTCGCCACGTGCCAGTAGTTGCTGTGTTAGCGCCGCGCCAATGAAACCAGCGGCCCCGGTAACCAGAATGCGCATGGATGTTTCCTGTTGTTCCTGAAGTCTCAATTGCTATTGTAGTGTTTGTGCTTGCGCGTATCTGGCCGTGGTGGATTGATGAAAGGCGGTTGGATAAGGCGTTTTGTTGCGCCTGGGTGAAGACATAAGGCAAGCTGAATGGCTTTGGCTGTACGAGTATGGCGCACGTGCGTTGTTTGAGATTTCTTCCCGATTCAACTACGCTTTGTCCGCTTGCCGTAGGCTTGGCTGGTGTGTTTTTCAGTTTGTCATGCCTTCGCTTCGCTTGAGTTTTTCTTGCCAGGCATTTGCTGACACCTTATTTTCCGGGTGCGCACTGCTCTTTTAAGCATGCCTAAGCGCGCCCTTGTTCAGGCAGTTTCCCAGAGGACGAAACGGCTTGCTTTCGTCACCCATTCTCGGGTGGCTGGTATTTATTCTTGTCAGTGCTACAGGAGGAGGCTTTGATTTACGCAGGGCTTTTCTGCCGATCCTGTGACCATTTAATCTCAAGGCAAAGTAGCTATGCAGATCATCAAGGTTAAACATCTCACCAAGATTTTTGGCCCGCATCCGGAGCAAGGTCTTCGTTTACTGGATGCGGGTAAGAGTAACGGGCAGCTCCGTGAAGCGGGTCACGCCGTTGGTATTGTCGATGTTTCTTTCGAGGTGGAAGAAGGCGAATTGCTCGTCATCATGGGCTTGAGCGGTAGTGGCAAGTCCACTTTACTGCGTTGCGTGAACTTGCTCAACATCCCTAGTCGCGGCCAGATCATCGTCGGTGACGAAGATGTAACCCGCTGTAGTCATGAACAACTACTTGATTTACGGCGACGCAGGGTGAGTATGGTGTTTCAGCATTTTGCCCTGCTGCCCCATCGCAGTGTGGTGGATAATGTGGCCTATGGGCTGGAAGTACAAGGCATCAATGAGGACGAGCGCCGTGATCGTGCCATCGAAGCACTGCACCTGGTTGGTCTGAAAGACTGGGAGGAAGCTTATCCGCACCAGCTTAGCGGTGGTATGCAGCAGCGCGTGGGCCTGGCGCGTGCCTTGGCAGTGAAGTCAGATATTTTGCTGATGGATGAAGCGTTCAGCGCGCTGGACCCACTGATTCGCCACGACATGCAGCAGGAGCTGGCTTCCCTGCAACGGCAGATGAAGAAAACCATCATCTTCATTACCCATGACCTGGACGAGGCCCTGGAAATCGGCGACCGTATTGTGCTGATGCGTGAAGGGCGCGTGGTGCAGATTGGGACGTCGGAAGAAATCCTGAATAATCCAGCCGATGCCTACGTCGAGCGTTTCGTGGAAAACGTGGATACCTCGCATATGCTTACTGCGCAGTCGCTGATGGTGCGCGCGCGCGAGGTGGCGCACCCGCAGGATGGGCCGCGCACCGTGTTGCGCAAGATGACCGAGATCAGTTACACCAGTATTCTGGTGGTGGAACGTGACCATACGCTGGTTGGCTCAGTCACGCTTGATGCGCTCGATGCCGCAGTGCGTGAGGGACGCCGGAGTATTACCGATCTCATTCAGCGTGATGCGCCCACGTTGGCACCGGAAACGCCGCTGGCCGAGATCCTTCATTTGATGGCCGAATGGCCTTACCGTTTGCCAGTGGTGAATGAGCGACGCAGGCTTCTTGGCGTGGTCACCCGTACGCGCGTGATTAGCGCTCTGGCGCAAAGTCGTGCCGAGCCCACCGCTGCTGATGCTGAATCTTAAGGAGTAAGCATAGATGATGATCCCTACCATCCCGAAGCTGCCGCTGGCGCACGGTATCGACGTGACACTGGACTGGCTGACCGCGCATTTCGCTTTCATAACCAAGGGCTTTAGTCATGTCATTTCGGCACTGATCGAGGGTATCGTAAGTGGCCTGTCATGGTTGCCACCGTGGGTTTTGATCATTGTGGTGGTGGTACTGGTCCATCGTGCAGTCGGTTGGCGTGTGGCGCTGGCTAGTGCGTTGGGCTTGCTGCTATTGTGGAATCTTCGGTTATGGTCGGCAACAGTGGAGACCTTCACATTGGTGTTGATTTCCACCCTGATTTCCGTGCTCATCGGTCTGCCTTTGGGCATACTCGCAGCGCTAAGCAGCCGGGTTTCACGTGTGGTGATGCCTACGCTTGATTTTATGCAGACCATGCCGGCTTTTGTGTACCTCATTCCGGCCATTCCATTTTTCGGTCTGGGTGCGGTATCTGCCAGCGTGGCGACAGTGGTTTTTGCCACTCCGCCGACTATCCGACTGACTGTACTGGGTATTCGCCATGTGCCAGAAGATCTGATTGAGGCTGCTGATGCGTTTGGTTCCACCCTGCGCCAGAAACTGCTCAAGGTGCAATTGCCGGTGGCGATGCCCACCATTATGGCCGGCGTCAACCAGACCATCATGTTATCGCTGTCGATGGTGGTGGTTGCGGCGATGATCGGCGCTGGTGGGCTTGGTGGCAAGGTGTGGGAGGCCATCCAGCGACTGGAACCAGGTCAGGGTTTTGAGGCCGGCATTGCAATTGTTATTCTTGCCATGATTCTCGATCGCAGCACCCAACGCATCGGTCGTTCCCCTTTTGCCAAACAGTGACGGCGAGCGCGATATCCTTAATTAAAACCCATGAAAGGAACACTATGACTATCCGTAACTATGGCTTGCATGCTCTTGTTTTTATTCTGACGGGTCTAAGCCTGGCGGCTTGCTCGTCTTCCCGTCAGCAAGCTGGAAGCAAGAGTCACGCCTCGCGATCCATCAAGCTGGTTTATGTTGAATGGTCTACCTGCGTTGCCAGCACCCAGGTGGCACGCGCCCTTCTGGAGAAACAGGGTTATAAGGTCCAGACTATGTCAGTAAGTGCCGCGGCCATGTTCTCAGCCATTGCCAATGGTGATGCTGATGCTACTTTGTGCAGCTGGCTACCGCATATACATGCTAGCTATTATGCACGTACCAAGGACAATCTGGATAAGCTTGGTCCCAACATGACGGGTACCAAGATCGGCCTGGTGGTACCTGACTACGTGCCCATCAACTCAATTTCCCAGATCGCGCTGCATGCCGACAAGTTTCAGAAGCGGATTGTGGGGATTGATCCCGGCGCCGGAGAAATGGCTCTCACCCAGAAGGTGATCAAAAGCTATCAGTTACCTGTGACCCTTGTTTCTGGTAGCGGTGCTACGATGACTGCCGCGCTAAAGAGTGCCATCCAGAGCCATCAGTGGATCGTTGTGACTGGCTGGAAACCGCATTGGATGTGGGCGCGCTGGAAACTTAAGTTCCTAGCCGATCCCAAGGGAGTATATGGTCCCAACGATCAGATCTATACATTGGTGAGCAAGGGGTTCAAAAAGGAGATGCCGGGGGCCTGGCGCCTGCTTAATGCTTTCCATTGGACACCTGTAGACATGGGGCAGGTGATGATTCTGAATAAGAAGCCGGGCAGTGATGCTGCGGCTAATGCCAAGGTATGGCTGAAGGCGCATCCGAAAAAGGTTGCGGCCTGGTTGGCTGCCGCTTCAGCCACGCATGTGCACAGAGCGCATTAAGCGTACGGCAGATCACCTGGTTGGTGTTGTTAAGGATTTGTTTGGCAATGGCATCTCCGGATGGTGTGGAGATGCCTTGATGGCGAGTGGACTGTATTATTTTCTTAAATTTATGTTATATTCCCCAGAGGACATGCTGTCCTTTTTGTTTTTTGAGTGACTGCAAAGGGAATTTATCTTATGCGTTTAAAACCACTTGTTCTTGCCGTGGCTGGCGTTCTTGTTACCGGCCAGGCGCTCTCGGCACAGGCCGCTCCCAATCCCGTCGTCGGTGGTGCTGGTAGTGACTTTACGATGCACGGTGGAGTGAAGTTCACTTACGACCGAACCCCTTATGACAAAGCTAATCGCAAGCGTCAGGGTGATTTCCTGTTTAATCGCGTTCAGCTTGGTTTCGATGGTGCTATCCATGGGGTGGAAGTGTCGGCACAGTATCGCTTTTACCAAGACAAAAATGTTATCCATCATGCTTGGTTAGGCTATAAGTTCACCGGAAATGACGAAGCAAGGCTAGGTATCACGAAGGTGCCTTTTGGTGCCAAGGATCTCTCGCATGGTGATTTCAACACGCCGCTCGATTACCTGGGTCTTGAAGATGGTGATCGTCAGTTGGGCCTGACCTATGCGCACTCAGGTCCGCTTGATCTTGGTCTGGCCTTCTTTAAGAGCGATGCGGTTGGCAGCCTGGCTGGTTCCAGAGCCGCTCACGCCAAAAGTCTTTACAGTAGCGTCACCGGTTGGTGCAGTGACCCTAACAGTAAAAAAGTGACTTGCAACCTGGCCTTGGGGCAGTACAACACGGTTGCTGCGCGTGCTGGCTATACCGTTGATCTCGCTGAGGGAGCTTCGACGAATGTGGGTGTCTCGGCACTGCGTGGTCAGCTACGAGACAAGCTTAAGCAGCAAGGCAAGTACTACGCCGGTGCGGTGTACGCAGCCACGAATTACCGGGGGCTTAACCTGAACCTGCAGGCGGCGCGTTATGCTTATCGTCTCAAGGGTATCAAGGGTGGCATTAACCGTGTGCAACTGGGTGGTAGCACCTGGGCGCCCAGCAAGGCCTTTGTCTGGACGGGTAACCTTGCCTATACCCTGCCAGTGTCCTGGGGGAGCGTCAGCGAGGTCACGCTGTTCAATGACTACTCGTTGATGAATCGTAAGAACAGCACCAAGGTTGCTGGAAAAACCGTGAAACTGGCTAATACCTGGCTGGACAACATTGGTGCGGCAGTGAAAACGGGTGGACTGACCACCACTTTCAACTACCTTACCGGACGTAACCTTCCTGATGCCAGTCCTTCCCTGGTCGCTGACAATGTGTTGGCTCAAGTGCCCGTCAAAGGCAAGAAGAGCAAAAAAGAACACCGCGTCTACGTCTCCTTTGTCTACGCGTTCTAAGTGCACCATTGCTAATGGTGAGTATCCCGCCCGTCGAATGATGGGCGGGGTGTTTTTGCGCGGTCTTTCACTATGTGACCGTGTAGTCCTTAATTTCCTGAGATGTGCATGCCATAGTGCCCTGGCTCGTGGCGGACTGGGCACCGGGCGTTTTTCCGGGTCGCATGTGTGCTGCTTATGCTGTTGCGTGGTATGACAAGAGCTTGTTCCCCTAGCGCAGCGCGTTTTCGTTCGGCTTGGTATAGTTGGGCTATTCCACCGCGACTCCTTATTGATCCACATCTTTAAAACCCGTGTGCGTCTACTCGACGTGACCTTGAGTTGGTAGTCAAGAGTCTCATGATTCAGATTAGCTTACCGGATGGCCAAAAAAAGTCGTTTGACCACCCTGTTTCAGTGCAGGATGTGGCAGCTTCCATAGGGGCTGGTTTAGCCAGGGCTACTCTGGCGGGCAAGGTGGATACCAGGCTGGTGGATGCCAGCTTTGTGGTTGATCACGATGCCAGGGTTGAAATCATTACCGAAAAAAGCCCCGAAGCGCTGGATATCTTGCGTCACTCCACTGCCCATCTGATGGGACAAGCGGTACAGCGGTTATTTCCTGGCGCGCAGGTCACGATCGGCCCGGTCATTGATAGTGGCTTCTACTACGATTTCGCCTACGATCGCCCGTTTACGCTGGAGGATTTGCCAAAGATCGAAGTCGAGATGCACAACATTGTCGACGAGAGGCTTAAGGTGACCCGTCGGATGGCTTCACGTACTGAGGCCATGGCATTTTTCATGCAACTGGGTGAGACATATAAAGTTGAAATCATCCAGGCTATGTCGGCCAATGAAGCGCTTTCGCTGTATTCACAGGGCGAGTTCACTGACTTGTGTCGTGGTCCACATGTTCCCCATACCGGCAAGCTGCATTCCTTCAAATTGATGAAGGTAGCCGGTGCCTATTGGCGTGGCGATGTCAACAACGCCATGCTTAGTCGTATTTATGGCACGGCCTGGCTGAGTGATCAAGATCTTAAAGCTTATTTGCTTCAACTGGCCGAGGCAGAAAAACGCGATCATCGCAAGATTGGTAAAGCCTTGAACCTGTTTCATCAGCAAGAGGCAAGTCCGGGCATGGTGTTTTGGCATCCCAAGGGCTGGGCCATCTGGCAGCAAGTGGAACGTTACATGCGTACGGTGTACCGCAAGGGTGGTTACCACGAGGTACGCTGTCCACAGTTGCTGGACGTGTCCTTATGGAAAAAATCTGGTCACTGGGACCATTACCAGGAAAACATGTTCTTCACCGAGTCGGAAAAGCTTAACTTTGCACTTAAGCCGATGAACTGCCCGGGGCACGTGCAGATATTCAATACACGCCTGCATAGCTATCGTGATCTGCCGGTTCGCTATGGTGAGTTTGGTAGTTGTCATCGCAATGAACCCTCTGGTGCCCTGCATGGCATTATGCGTGTGCGTGCATTTACCCAGGATGATGGCCACATATTTTGCACACCGGCCCAGATCCAGGCTGAGGTGACGGCATTTCATACCCAGGCGATGGCGGTCTATGCAGATTTTGGTTTTGAGCAGGTGGATGTTGTGCTGGCGCTACGACCGGATAAGCGTATTGGCAGCGATGATGCCTGGGACAAGGCCGAGACGGCTCTGCGCAATGCCTTGATCCAGGCTGGCGTGCAGTGGACCGAGCTGCAGGGGGAAGGTGCCTTCTACGGTCCCAAAATTGAATATCACATGTGCGATTCCATCGGACGCTCATGGCAAATGGGCACCATGCAGGTGGATTTTATGATGCCCGAACGCCTCGGTGCTGAATATATTGATGAACATTCACAGAAAAAATGTCCAGTCATGCTGCACCGGGCGATCGTGGGTTCGATGGAACGCTTTATCGCAGTGCTGATTGAACATTACGCTGGGGCATTACCGACATGGCTGGCACCGGTGCGGGCGGTGGTGCTCAGTATTACCGACGCCCAGACCGATTATGCAGCTGAGGTGAGCGCGATTCTGACAAATAAGGGATTTCGGGTAGAGAGCGATTTGCGCAACGAAAAAATCGGCTATAAAATTCGCGAGCATACCTTGCAGAAGGTACCCTATCAGCTCGTGGTCGGTGATCGCGAGAAGGCCGAGCGCGCAGTTTCCGTGCGCATCCGTTCGGGTGGACGTCCTGATGGTATCATGCCGTTGGCTGAGTTTATCCGGCATCTGGAGGCTGAGGTGTGTCATTAAGATAGGGGCTGTTCGTAGGTCGTTATAGCTTGGATTTTCATCTACTTTTCTCATTTACTTTTTTCGAGGGATAGTCACATCGCTACCACCAGCAATAAAGGCAACCGCCGCAACCACGAGATCCGCGTGCCACGCGTGCGTGTGATTGGCCCTGATTCTGAACAGCTTGGCGTACTTGCACGTGATGAGGCGCTGCGCACAGCCGGTGATTTCGGCCTTGATCTGGTCGAAATCCAGCCCAATGGTGATCCACCAGTGTGCCGTATTATGGATTACGGCAAATTCAGGTTTGAAGCTCAGAAAAAGGTGCAAGCCGCGAAAAAGAAACAGAAGCGGATTGAAATCAAGGAGGTGAAGTTTCGACCGGTGACCGATGTGGGTGATTATCAGATCAAGCTGCGCAACATGCAGCGGTTTCTGGATAGTGGCGACAAGGTCAAGGTGACTGTTCGCTTTCGTGGCCGCGAAATGTCACATCAAGATCTGGGTCAGAACCTGGTTCGAAAGATCCAGGAAGATGTGGCTGAAAATGGTCAGGTTGAGTCCCTGCCACGACTTGAGGGGAGGCAGATGGTTATGATG
>JAAXIA010000039.1 GCA_012270595.1 Rhodanobacteraceae bacterium
GCTGAGCCACTGTTTTTCCTCGACTACTTCGCCACCGGGAAATTGAACGTTGACACCGCCAGCATCGTGGTCAACGGTATCGCTCGGGGCTGCGAGTTGGCTGGTTGCGCCCTGATCGGTGGCGAAACTGCAGAAATGCCAGATATGTATGGCCCTGGTGAATACGACCTGGCCGGCTTTACTGTCGCCGTCGTGGAAAGAGACCGCATGCTCACCGGTGATGCCATTGTGCCCGGCGATCTCATTGTGGGTATCTCTTCCAGTGGTCCACATGCCAATGGCTATGCGCTTATCCGTCACATTCTCAAACGCAGCGAGGTTCAACCCGAACAGATCCAGTGTGGTGACACGCACCTGGCCGCCGCTTTGCTGGCCCCAACCACCATCTATGTGAAACCCATACTGGAGCTGCTAGCCACTCAAAGCTCCCAAATACACGGCATGGCGCACATTACCGGCGGCGGTCTCAAGGAAAATATCATTCGCGTCATTCCCAATGGCATGGGCGTGGCGATCGACCGCCACGCCCTTGATCTTCCTCCGGTATTTGAGTGGCTACAACGTGAAGGGAAGATCACCGATGAAGAAATGTGGCGCACCTTTAACTGCGGTGTGGGTTTTGCCCTCCTATTACCCACTGATACGGTAGATGCTGCCACAAACATACTCGCCAAACACAAGCTGAGCAGTCGGGTGATCGGTAAGGTTATTCAAGCGACCGAGCGCGAGCGCGTCTACATCGATTGACGATTCATTCCGCTTCGTCCCGGATAAGATGCGACAGCGAAGACCCGACACTATTAGTCTGCCGAGTAAAAAAATCGTCGGTATTCCTTGGAAACATCTACTGTTTTATTCAAATAACAAGAGATTTATGGTTGTCCCCACCGCACCCCATACCCAAGCTTTGCTTAAGAAAACCCCTATGGTTTCATGTAAAGACTGCTTATGACCACTCCTCTACGCGTCGCCGTGCTTGCCTCAGGGTGCGGCAGTAATCTTGCCGCGCTAATTCAGGCGCGCGATGTCGGCAACTTGCCGGTGAAATATGTGCTTGTCAGTAGCGACAGACCCGCAGCTGAAGCACTGCGTATCGCCAAGGCAGCCCAGGTCCCTACGCTGGCGCTCTCACCTAAAGCTTATCCCGACCGCCGCAGCTACGACCTTGAACTATTAAACCACGTAGCTGCCAGTGGTGCCGAAGTACTGGTTCTGGCTGGTTTTATGCGGATTCTCGACGGCGCCGCGCTACGTCCCTGGGTCGGTCGGGCCATCAATATCCATCCTTCACTACTTCCCAAATACCGCGGTCTGCATACGCATCGCCGCGCCCTGGAAGCAGGCGATAACAAACACGGGGCCAGTGTACATTTTGTCACTGCCGAACTCGATGGTGGTCCAGTCATCGCCCAGGCACACCTCGAAATCCGCTCCGATGACAATGAGAAAACACTTGGTGAACGCTTGCTTCCACTGGAACATCGCCTGCTACCCGCCGTAGTCTCACTAATGGCCGCACGACGACTTAACCTGATGAAAGCCGGTGTGGCGCTGGACGGAATCTGCCTCAAACGCCCATTAAGTCTTAAAGAAGACTATCAACTCAAACGATAACCCCTATCCTTAAAAACATCTTCAGTGAATACGGCAATTGAACGACTGGCCCAGGCGTGCGCGGAAACCAGCAGGGATGAAGATATTTTAGGAAAGCCGCAAAAAAGACTTGACACCCGCCACTGACACCCCTGTCATAACAGCCTGTAGTAGTAATTTTCATCTCCTGTGATTGGTTTGATTGTTTTTGCCGTACCGATGTCTTGGCGTCTACTCCTTCCGATGTAACACGCTGGCTTAAGCAGGCAGGTTCCGTCAGTAACCAGCCTGCTTTTTTATTTGTCTGCTACGCCAGCTCAAAATTCACGGCATCAAGAAATTCATGATCGTGCAGGGTGATCTTCATGAGTTCCCGCGCAGGGATGTCATGTTCCACAGGATTGCCCGTGAATGATAGCCGTATGCTTATACCTAAAGCCTTGGGTGGAACACGGCGTAAGTTTTGCCTGAGCTTCAAAAAACACCCGCGGCGATGGAAAAACAGCCGAACGCTGAAGGATCCATAATCCATTTGCCCTTCCTGAGCTTGCTACTTCGAAGATTCATACAAAAACTATTGACAATGATTCGCATATGTATTTCAATAAAGGCATGTATATATGCCTATGCCATGCCATCTCTGAGCGCGACATCCGTCTTGAGGTCGCCAGTGGAGTGCGTACATTTGCCACACTGCAAGAAAAAACCGGTTGTTCGGATTGTTGCGGTTGCTGCGAAACTGATGCCCATATTTGCCTGCAGCGAGCACTCAAAGGGGACGAAGAAGGTACTTTGTTAAACTTTGCCACTACCACCTGAGTCTGGCTTTGATCGTTTGCCGTCCAATACAAGCCTGCTTCCATAGTTTAAACATATGCGACCTATAGGCATTTGTGTCTATATTTCTCCATGACATAAAACAATCCAATATAATGACGATCCTCAGTCTAAGGGAGATGGTTACATGAAGGGCGATGCTAAAGTTATTGAGTTTCTTAATAAAGTACTCTACAACGAACTGACGGCTATCAATCAGTATTTTCTGCATTCACGCATGTTCAAAAACTGGGGTTACCTGGAGCTGGGTGAGCATGAATACAAGGAATCCATCGAGGAAATGAAGCACGCCGACACGCTGATAGAGCGCATTTTGTTCCTCGAAGGTCTACCCAATCTGCAACACCTTGGCAAGCTGCGTATCGGCCAGGACGTGTCCGAATGCATCCAGGGCGACCTTGAGCTGGAATACGATGCTACAAAAAATCTGCGCGAAGCCATTGCCCACAGCGAGGTGGTTGCTGACTACGTCAGTCGCGAATTGTTTGCAAGTATTCTGCACGATGAGGAAGAGCATATCGACTGGCTGGAAACCCAGCAAAGCCTCATTAAGGATATTGGCGTAGAACGCTACTTGCTGAGCAAGGTAGACAATTAATTTCTTCAACTTTCAGGATGACCTTAAGCTCTGATTTAGCACGCGCAGTGCAGGACGATAGCTTGACTGTCTCAATGCAACATGGTTATATTTCCTGCCCGCATTCGTCGATTGAGCACACATGCCCTCATCACCACCACCGCGCTATGTGGTGCGCCCCTCCAACGCTCGTGAGCAACATCGACGCGTGCTTTGGAAGGGCGTGGCTTGGCTGGGCTGTATCACGGCGGGCGCTATAGTCATCGCTGTTGTCACATTGGTGCGGCCGGGACGCTTCCCCGTGCATCGTGTCGATCACCAGGCGCAACTGAGTCAGCTGCGCGCACGCCACAAAGCACTAAAGCGGAAAAACGAGGCGCTAAAACAACAGGTAGCGAACCTGAAACGCTCGATCCAGGTCACCCAGATTGCCACCAGATCGCTGCGCAAAACCCTCATCAAACGCGACGAGGCTATCAGTAATCTACGCGCCGACCTTGGTGTCTATACGCGTCTGCTCGGAAACACTACCAGACGCAAAGGGCTTCAGGTACAAAAGGTAAGCATGCAACCAGTAACCGGTACGCGCGCCTGGAACCTGAGCATTGATCTCACCCAGAGTATCCGGCGACACAGTTATACTACCGGCACCCTTACACTGAACGTGTATGGCCTGCGCGAAAACAAAGTCGTGCAATTGGCTTGGCCAGACCTGGGAGACCACGCCCAAAAGAACGGCCTGCCCTTCCATTTCAAGTATTTTAAGCAACTACACACCACCATCATGCTGCCACGCGACTTCCTTCCCACTCGCCTGCAGGTTCAGGCCAAAGCAGATAATGGCAATCGCATTACCTATACGATCACCTGGAGTGAAGCCTTAAACAACCACGTCACTCTCGCCCAGGGAAATGCACATGCTAAACCGTAACAGACGCCAGGAAGCCAAGCTTTCAGGTCGCGCGCATGAAACCAGTTTAATCGCTGAAGGCACATTGATCTGTGGTGACCTGCGCTTCACCGGCGCGTTACATCTAGATGGACGTATTGAAGGCTCCATCGTTGGTGAAAGCGAACATGCTATATTTACACTCAGTGAACACGGGCAGGTAAAAGGTGAAATCCGCGTCGCACATGCCGTCATCAACGGTCGGGTGGACGGCAATGTGTTCGCTGCAACACGCCTGGAACTGGCAGCACAGGCGTGTATTACCGGCGATGTACACTACCGCAGCCTGGAAATGACTGCTGGGGAAGAGGTCAATGGTCGCATGACCCATACCGTCAGCAAACCCGATACCACCCCCGAGTTACCATCACCGCTACCGCCTCCTGCTTGAAGAAAACACCGGACTTACCTGAGTCCATCCATATCACCCGTCCTTGTATCCGTCTCACCACCACCCCATACCTTAAGCTCATGGAAAGTAGCTCTTCGATCCCCGACTACCGCCAGGCCAATACCCCCTTGGTATTCACTGAGGCAGCGGCACGTAAAGTACATGAACTGATTACTGAAGAAGGCAATCCCGAGCTGAAATTACGTGTCTACATCAGTGGAGGCGGCTGCTCAGGCTTCCAGTACGGTTTTACCTTCGATGAAAGCCAAAGCGAAGACGATTTTGCTCTGGACCGCGAAGGCGTCACCCTGCTCGTCGACCCGCTTTCCCTGCAATACCTGCTCGGTGCCGAAATTGACTATAGCGAGAACCTGAGCGGCGCACAATTTGTGATCCGCAACCCTAACGCAAAAACAACCTGCGGTTGTGGCTCTTCATTTTCTGCCTGAAGAGCACTGAGGCCATGTTGTGCCCGGATTTCTCTTTGACTCCATTTTAAGGCATGACCACATCAGGACCCCTTAATACCTTTGCCGGCCTCAGTCTAAGTCTTGATCGCATGAGCGAGAAGCGGAACAATGCTACCTGGCTCGCCGCGATGGAGGCATCGAACCGTGCGCGCTACCTTTTGCTGGATAGCGCTGGAAACGCCTTTTTTGAGCAACATCGTCAGGCACTACGCTGGCTCAATATGACTGAACGTGAAAGGCTTCTAGCCGGACAGGCGGCAACCTTGCTCGGTCTTACCCAAGAAAAGCAGCCGTATTTTTTGCTGACACTGGATGAACAGGCACACCTTGATACGCTTAAAAGTGCACTCGGCGCACGATGTGTCGATCTGCACGAAGCCAGCCACTGGCTAGGTGCCGATGAGGCCAGCCTGTTCGCCTACGCCAAGGGGCTGTTACACTGGCAGCATCAGACACGCCGTTGCGCCCGCTGTGGCGCAGCTGTCCGCAGTGGGTGTGCCGGCCATCGTCTGGATTGCACCAATCCTATGTGCGGTCAGACGTACTTTCCGCGCATCGACGTGGCCATAGTCGTGCTGGTGGAGCATGAAGGTGCTTGCCTGCTTGGACGTCAGGCCCGTTGGCCTGTGGGCCGGTATTCCACCCTGGCCGGTTTTGTAGAGCCGGGCGAGGCACTGGAAGACGCAGTGCGCCGTGAAGTCACCGAAGAATCAGGAGTGATCGTAAATGATATACGCTACCATTCTTCGCAGCCCTGGCCCATGCCTGCCTCACTAATGACTGCCTTCATGGCCACGGCGCGGACGCGAGAAATCCGTATCCGCGACCATGAACTGGAGGATGTGTGCTGGTTCACCCCGAAACAGATCGTCGATGGTCTACACCGTGGTCGCCTGCTAGTGCCTTCACGCCCTTCGGTATCCTACCGCCTGCTGACGGACTGGCTTAAGGAATGTGCCCAGATCAAGCTGGACGAACAGCTCGCAATCACAGCATCTGGCCACGCGTAATCACCCCACGCACCACAAAGCAACCATGACTGAGCCTCTGTCATACAATAGAGGCATCTTCACGGAACAGCTAGCTCCTTATGGCCATTCGCCTGCTCATCACCCTGATTGCACTGGGCCTGTTGCACCTTCGACCACACTTGTGGGAACGCGGCGATCTGCGCTTTCTTCGTGTTCTTCGTGGCTGGGTAAAACAGCTGTCTACCGGTCATGGCAGTGGACGCCTCATTTTGATTCTGGCGATACCGCTACTGCTTTGCACACTTCTCATCTGGCTACTGAGCTGGCTGCCACTGACTGATCTGTTGCAATTTATCTTCGGCCTGATCGTCTTGCTATTTTGCCTAGGTCCACGCACTTACGAGGCAGATATGGCGGCAATATTGCGCGCTGACAACAGCAGCGACCGTGAAACGGCGGCCCAGGCACTGGCCGAAAATGGTCGATATCTGCCCTGGCGTGCTTCCGAACTGGGCGTGGCGATGACCATGACAGCATTGCGTCGGCGTTTTAGCGTACTGTTCTGGTTTTTTCTGTTCGGTCCGGTGGGTGCCCTGCTTTACCGGCTTTCCCGCAGTTTGGGCCACGATACCTCACTTGGCCTGGATAGCAAGGCAAGCGAGATGGCACGCCAGTTTGCCCATATCCTGGAGTGGCTACCCGCCCAGCTACTGGTCTTTAGTCTGGCCTTCGTCGGACACTTCGAAGCCGTAACCACGGCATGGCGACATTGGCATCAGCTGGCAAGACCGGATGACTGGTACCGCGCTGGCCCCGGCTTCCTTACTGAGGCCGCACGTGCTGACATTTTCACCGATATGGAAAGCGAGGACCCCGATTCTGAGAAGTGCGCGGCAACGTGGCAGGAAATGCAGCGCCTGCACGCTGCCCTGCAACGTGCACTATTGCTTTGGTTAAGCCTGGTAGCACTGATCGTGGTAACGCATTACCTTTTTTAGCCCAGATCGGTCACTAATTCACGCATGCGCGCCTCCATTGCTGCCGCGTTGGCGCTACGCGCCAGCACGGGCGTATCCACCCGCAAAATCACCCGTACCGGAAGACGTTTCAGTAATGCTTCGCCGCGCGATCTGGTTTCAGATCGCCGCAATTTTTCCAAATGATCACGCCGCAACGCGATCGGCAGAATCGGTAAGGTCGGCAACACCTGCCGCGCCAGTATTTTTTCCAGAGGCACAGGAAACAGATCCAGCCGCCGACCCACCTTGGCATCGCAGGCTCCCTCACGGTTTGCCAGCAAACACACCAACTCACCTGCGCCCAGTAAGCCACCCACTGCGTCAATAACCCGTTCAAGCTCCGCACGGTCCGCTTTTGCACTGACCACCAGCATAGCCTGTGCTTTAACGAAAATAAAACGCAGCAAGCGGTTAGCGGGGATATCCTGCATAACAAAGCACACGCGGCGCTGCAATCTGGCCCCCAGCATGATGGCATCTACGACACTAACCGGATGGCATAGCAAAATTGCCGGTCCTTCGTCGGGAATATGCTCTACCCCCTCCGTCCACAACCGATACAGGATATGAGTTACTATCCAGCTCATAAAGCGCATGACAAATTCGGGAAGCATGATAAACAGACCAACGCTCACCAACACGTTGAGCACAATCGCGCAAAGAAAGATAGTTGCAGCACTGCACCCCAACGCCCCGAGCAACAGGCCAAAGCCAGCCGCTAGAATAATCAGAAGCGCATTCATGATGTTGTTGCCGGCCACCATGCGTGAGAGTTGCTGCGGTGGCGCACAGCTTTGCATAAAGGCAAAGAGCGGCACCACATATAAACTGGCAAACAAACCAATGAAAGTAAGATCCAGCATTAGACGCATGCTACCTTCGCCATGCATGAAATCGAGCCAGTCCAGGCCACGCACACTGGAAAGGCCATGCCGTGCCAGATAGAGATCTACCCCGAACACGGTCATACCAAGAGCCCCAAAAGGCACCAGACCAATATCGATCCGGCTGGTGGATAACTTCTCACATAACAAGGCACCAATACCACTACCTACTGAAAAAAGGGTTAACACCAGGGTATATACCGAGCCGTTACCACCCAGCGTTTCGCGTGTATACACCGGCAATTGCGCCATCAGCACCGTGCCAAAGAACCAGAACCAGGAAATACCAAGCACTGCGATCCACACATGGCGATTGCTATGCGTCATGCCAATAACCCGCCTGGTCTCGGCAAGTGGGTTCCAGTTCATCTGAAGATCGGGGGTTGTGGGAGGTGCCGGGGGCATAGCCCGACTGGCGAGATAACCGGCTATTGCCACAACAATCGTTGCTAGTGCTGATAACCATGGCCCGGCACCCACCACCCGCATCAACTCATTGCCGGCAATCATGCCAACAAGTATCGCAAGTTGCGTACTCATTTCCACCAAACCATTACCACCAACCAGTTCGTTTGAACGTAGCACCTGGGGTAAAATGGCGTACTTGATCGGTCCAAAAAGCGTGGAGTGCACCCCCATCATAAACAATATCAGCAGCAACAAGGGCACGTTGTGGGTGATAAAACCTATGCCTGCTATCACCATTGCCACTATCTCAAACCACTGCACATAGCGAACAATTCGAGTCTTTTCGTATTTCTCAGCCAGTTGCCCTCCCGTGGCCGACAACAGACAAAACGGCAAGATAAAAAGGGCTGGGGCCAGATTGCTGTACAAAGACACCACGTGATCATCAAGCCCCGACTGAAAGGCAAGCAACATCAGTAATGCGTTACGAAAGGCATTGTCATTAAATGCCGACAGCGCCTGCGTCCAAAAAAATGGAGCAAAACGTCTCTGCTTCAACAGAGAAAACTGACTCATTGCCGATAGCCAAGCGCGTGATACGCAATGTCATGCCGGTAAAACATACCCTCGAAGTGAATCTTCTGGGTCATGGCGTAGGCACGTTCGCGAGCGTCAGCAATGGTACTTCCCAGCGCGCATACCGTAAGCACCCGCCCACCAGCGGTCGCCACACAAGCTTGCGCAGTGCGCTTTGTGCCCGCATGAAAAACCTTGCCAACTGGCCCCCAACCACCCAGCCCGTCGATCACGTGTCCTGTCGTCACCTTGCCTGGATAGCCTCCAGCCGCCAGTACCACGCCGACGGCTGGACGCCTGTCCCATTCTACACTCACGTGTTGCAACTGGTCATCCAGCGCGGCATCGACCAGATCAACTAAATCAGTATTTAGCCGCAGCATGACGGCCTGCGCCTCCGGATCACCCAAACGAACATTGAACTCAATGACCTTAAGTTGACCTTGCCGGTCAATCATCACTCCAGCGTAGAGTACGCCAATAAATGGTACCCCTTCGTCAGCCATGGCACGTAAAGTCGGCTGAATAATCTCCATCATGATGCGCTGCTCCACTTCCGGCGTGATGACCGGTGCGGGTGAATAAGCACCCATGCCACCAGTATTGGGACCTTTATCGCCCGCGTCACGGCGTTTGTGATCCTGACTGCTGGCCAGTGGAAGCGCGTGGTAACCATCACTCATTACCATGTAACTGGCTTCCTCACCGTCGAGAAATTCCTCGATCACTACCCGCACAGTGGAATCACCCAAGCTATTAACGGCAAAGATCTTATCCAGGGCACACTGCGCTTCAGCGAGTGTCAGAGCCACTACCACACCTTTGCCTGCGGCCAGACCATCGGCCTTGATGACGATGGGAGCACCATGCTGGAGCACATACTCCCATGCAGCATTCAGCTCGGTAAATACGGCGTAGCGTGCTGTTGGAATATGGTGGCGCTGCATAAAATCCTTGGCGAATGCCTTGGAACCCTCCAATTGTGCCGCCTGCGCAGACGGCCCGAAGATACGCCTACCGACGGCACGAAAACGATCAACCACACCGGCGACCAGAGGCACCTCGGGACCAACCACGGTAAGGTCAATGCGCTCTTCAGCAGCAAGCTTTAACAAACCATCCAGATCGTCCGCAGCGACCTCTGCATTACGCACTTTACACTCGCCGGCAGTGCCGGCATTGCCCGGTGCCACAATCACCGCATCGACTCGGGGGGACTGCTTAAGTTTCCACGCCAGAGCATGTTCACGCCCACCACCACCGATTACAAGAATGTTCATACTTAGGTTCCTACCAAGAAATTTCACGCGCTTTGCAGCTTGCCCTTATTGAAGATATTTATGCCACTTCATGGTTTAAGATAAGTTCACGTCATGGCATCGCCTACCCCTATCCATGGGCAAGAGCCTGTCGCAACGAGGGCTGTCACACAGCACATAGCAGCCAAACACCCGAACCGTGTCTTTAAGCACGAACAATCATCCCTGTGCGTGCATCACGTATTGTGGAGGGCCGTGACCACTGACCCAGTGGGGCATCGAGCACTCCATCGAGTTTCCCATCTACAGCGTCGGCAAAATATGCAAGCACCTCCTGGGCTGAGCGTGCTGGCGGCGCGCCATGTGGGTTGGCGCTCGTCGAAACCAGTGCGCCACCAAAAGCACGGCACAGCGCAACAGATGGACCATGGGCGGTAACGCGAAGCGCCACCGTGCCATGCTTACCCTGCACCCAGTCGGGCACATGCGGTGTGCACGGGAAAATCCAGGTAACAAACCCGGGCCAGGTTTGGCGCACTTGCACCCACACCCGCGTGGGCAATGCTTCCAGATCAATATAATATTCAATCTCCTCTATCTCCGCCGCGATCAACAGTACGCCATGGTCAAGGGGACGCTGCTTCAACGCCAGCAAGTTTACAAACGCCGTCTGGTTGTGCGGATCGCAACCCATTCCGTACACCGCTTCGGTAGGATAAGCCATCACACCACCGTGTTCTAATAAGGTAGCGGCTTTATCGATCTGGTTGCCCGTGAAGTACTTCGTCATCCGTTCTTCTCATACCCGACTGCCTCTTGCGTGCAGTGGTCTTGGTAGCGGTCGTTTTGTTGGCTTTCTTCGCGGTGGCGACTTTCTTTGCCTTCACGGTTTTCCCGGCTACTGCCTTTCTTGCAGTGACTTTCTTCGCCGTCTTTTTACTGGAACGCACTTTTCTAGGCGGTGCAGCAGCCAGTAGCTCGCGACAACGCGACTCACTTAGCGTCGCCGAATCGTGATCTTTTGGAATGCGAGCGTTACGCTCACCATCGGTGATATAGGGACCGTAACGGCCATTGACTACCTGCACACCATCGCCAAAATCCTGAATAACCCGGTTAGCGAGCATGGCAAGCTTCTCGGCTACCAGCTCTAACGCACGCGAAAGTTCAATGGTATAGGGATCATCACCCGGCGCAAGCGAGGCATAGGTACTGCCTTGCTTCACAAAGGGACCAAAACGCCCGATACCCGCACTCACCTCATCGCCATTTTCTGCCATACCCAGCTTACGTGGTAACTTGAACAGTTCTAGCGTATCCTCCAAAGTGATGGTATGCATACTCTGCCCTGGACGCAGGCTGGCAAAACGCAGTTTTTCGTCTGAGTTTTTGTCGCCTATGGCAGCGTAAGGGCCGAAACGCCCGAGTCGTACGAAGACCGGCTTGCCCGTCTTGGGATCACTGCCAAGTTCACGAGGGCCAGTGCGGTCAACGGACTCAATTTTCTCACTCACCTGCCGTTTGAATGGTTGCCAGAAACGCTCAAGCAACGGCACCCAGCCCTCTTCACCGCGACTGACCGCGTCAAGCTCATCTTCCAGCCTGGCGGTGAAATCATAGTCCACGTAAAGGCTAAAATGCTGGGTTAGAAACGTGCTTACTGCCCTACCTACATCCGTGGGTTTGAAACGCCGACTATCGAGCACAACGTATTCCCGGTTAAGCAAAACCTGGATGATGCTGGCATAGGTGGAAGGCCGACCAATACCGCATTCTTCCAGTGCCTTGACCAGGCTGGCTTCAGAATAGCGTGGCGGCGGTTCGGTAAAGTGCTGCAAAGCCTCCATATCCTTAAGCGGCACGACCTCGCCCTTTTCTAGCTGCGGCAGGCGACGACCTTCGTCGTTATCTGCTGGTTTCTGATCCTGACCTTCCTCGTAGACGGCCAGAAACCCCGGGGTTACAACCGTGGTACCAGTAGCGCGCAGCGCAGCATCACCGCCACGAACCTCGGGTAACACAAAGTCCACCGAAACCGAGTTCAAGGTCGCATGAATCATCTGGCAGGCGACCGTGCGTTTCCAGATAAGCTCGTAAAGCTGGCGCTGGTCCTCATTCAAAAAAGAGACCACCGAAGCCGGTATGCGCATTGCTGAGGTTGGGCGGATGGCCTCATGTGCTTCTTGTGCATTCTTCGACTTGGTCTTGTAGATCTGCGCAGTGGCAGGCAGGGCCTGCT
Organism: Rhodanobacteraceae bacterium; assembly: GCA_012270595.1. Lineage (GTDB taxonomy): Bacteria > Pseudomonadota > Gammaproteobacteria > Xanthomonadales > Rhodanobacteraceae > Rhodanobacter_A. The sequence continues at coordinate 12,174 of JAAXIA010000039.1, forward strand.
GACCGTAGTCGCGGGCAATCAGTGCACGCAATTCAGCAAGCGCTTCCTGGGAAAGCGTCGTGGCGTCGGTACGCATATAGGTAATCAAACCCACATTGCCCTCGCTACCCAGCGCCACGCCTTCATACAAGCTCTGGGCAACCCGCATGGTGCGACTGGTAGAGAAACCAAGCTTGCGTGCAGCCTCCTGCTGCAAAGTAGATGTGATAAATGGTGCAGCTGGGCGGCGTTTGCGCTCTTTTGATGTTACCTCAGCAACACGTAGCTGCCCTTTCGCGGCCTCTTTCAAGGTGCTTCGCGCCGCCATTGCTTCGGCTTCGGTACCAAGATCGAACTGTTCAAACTTTTTCCCGTTCAGGCGTATGAGGCGGGCACCAAAGTCACCATTGACGTGCTTGAGCTGAGCCCTGATAGTCCAGTATTCACGCACGACAAAAACTTCGATTTCCTCCTCACGCTCAACGATCATGCGCAGTGCTGGACTCTGCACACGCCCGGCAGATAGCCCACTACGCACCTTACGCCACAGTACCGGTGACAGGTTAAAACCCACCAGATAATCCAGCGCGCGACGCGCTTGCTGCGCGTTAATCATGTCACTTGACAGACAGCGCGGTTTTGCCACAGCAGCACTGATCGCCTGCGGTGTGATCTCGGAAAACACCGCACGGTGTATATGCCGACCTTCCGTCAAACCCCGTTTCTTGAGGATCTCGCTGATATGCCAGCTAATAGCCTCACCCTCGCGATCAAGGTCCGTGGCTAGATAAATGGCATCGGCCTGTTTCGCCGCCTGGGCGATAGCATCGACATGTTTCCTGTTGCGCTCTATCAACTCGTAGTGCATGGCGAAGCTATGTTCTGTATCTACCGCGCCTTCCCTAGGCTTAAGGTCGCGCACATGCCCGTAGGTGGCCAGCACCTGGAAATCCTTGCCAAGGTATTTATTGATCGTCCTGGCTTTAGCCGGCGATTCAACGATAAGCAGATTTTTTGCCATACTTAAGTTCTGTTTCACCAAAGCTGTTGATCAGTACATTATCACCATGCCAACGGTTAGACCAAACGTTTCAAAATACCACACTACACTATCAAAACATACACCGAAAGAACCCTTAGAAGCACGCTTGCGTGATTCAAGTCGCAAGACGCTGGTAACGGTTCCCGGGCAAACCCTCTACCAACCCTTCCAACTCCAGCATGAGTAACGCAGAAGATAGTTCCGCAGCGGCCTGACCAGTGCGCTCACATAGTACATCCAGCGATGCTGGATCATGCCCCAGCGCTGTAAGAAGCGTCTGATATGGTCCATCGTACTGCCATGAGGACGCTGCTTGTGCTGCACACGGCACTTCAACCTGGCGCAATCGCTGTGCCAGCTCACTACCCATTCCGCGGACCAGCGGCGTGAGCACCTCAACAAGCTCGGCAGGCGTCTCTACCAACTGCGCACCGTCACGAATCAGACGGTGACAGCCGCGAGCCTGCGGGTTATGGATGGAGCCGGGTACGGCAAACACCTCCCGCCCCTGTTCGGCGGCCTGCCGCGCAGTAATCAGCGATCCAGAACGGATCCCGGCCTCAATGACCAGTGTACCCAGACTCAACCCGGCAATAATGCGATTCCGCCTTGGAAAATGATACGGCCTGACTGGTGTGCCTGGTGGAAAATCGCTTACCAGTGCACCACTGGCGACAATACGCTGCGCCAGAGCATGATGGCTGCGGGGATAGACCCGATCAGGCCCAGTACCCACCACCGCGATAGTCGGGGCACCGACGTTCAGTGCGGCAGCGTGGGCAGCACCATCAATTCCTTCTGCCATGCCGCTGGTCACCACAAAACCAGCCCTTGCCAGCGCCTGCGCGAAGTCGCATGCCACCGACTTGCTGGCCTGTGTCGCCCGGCGTGTCCCGATAATGGCCACCTGAGGTTGTAACAATAACGGCGCATTACCCACCACAAACAATGCTGCTGGCGCTTGCGGGATATGCTCCAGTAGCGGCGGAAAGTCCGCATCAGTGCAGCACCACAAACGATGCCCGTACCGGTCTAGCCATGCCATATCCTGTGCAAGCTGCGCTTCATCCGGTTTTTCCAGCCATGCCAACATCGCGGCAGCACAACGTTTAGCCGCACGACGACGCAGCAGCGCCAACGCGCCATCTATCTGCCCATTTGCTTCACGCAACGCCTCACGCAAACCAGCCGCACCCAGGCCAGGAGTGCGCAAGGCTATCATCCACTGTCGCCTTAACCCGTTTTCGCTCATAGCACACCGCTTACCAGAACCACGCGGCCAAGGCATCACCGAGCCGCTTGCACCCTGGATACAGGCTAACACTGTTTAGCACATGCTGTTTGCCGCGCATCGACCGAGTGCCAGGCAGCAGGTTTTGACAGGCCAGCCACCGGCTTTCCTCATCCAAAAGTGAGCATCTGCGACCCGGTAAACAATGGCTGCAAACATCTTGATCTGCCCATGTGCCTTACTGTTACACCCAGTCTCGCGCTTTTAGATAGCTTGCCAGCCGCGCTTCAGGCGATCCCGGCTGGATCTGGTAGGCATACTCAAAGCGTACTTGTGGTGGCAGACTCATAAGAATGGACTCAGTACGCCCCCCTGACTGTAGGCCGAACAACGTACCACGATCATAAACCAGGTTAAATTCCACATAACGCCCGCGACGATACAACTGAAATTGGCGTTCGCGTTCGCCCCAGGAGATATGGCGACGGCGTTCTACAATAGGCACATAGGCATCAAGAAAACCTTGCCCCACACTGCGGGTAAAGGCCAGGCAGCGGGCAAAGCCACCTTCATTGAGATCATCGTAAAACAGACCGCCCACACCACGCGCCTCGCTACGGTGTTTGAGATAAAAGTAATCGTCACACCGTTTTTTGTAGCGCGGATAAACCGTTACCCCGAAGGGCGCACAAAGATCGCGCGCAACCGTGTGCCAATGCACCACATCTTCATCAAATGGATAGAACGGGGTCAGATCAAAGCCACCACCAAACCACCACACCGGCTCAGCATTTTCCCTGCACACTTCGAAATAACGGACATTCGCGTGCGCGGCGGGTATATAAGGATTTTCAGGATGCAGCACCAGTGATAAGCCCGTCGCCACAAAGCCATGGCCAGCCAGCTCAGACCGATCCACGGTGGCACTTGGTGGAAGTTGTTCACCAGTCACGCACGAAAAACTCACGCCCGCCTGTTCAAATACCCCTCCGTCACGCAGCACGCGCGTACACCCGCCACCACCGGCTGGACGGGACCATACATCTTCAACAAAACACGCCTTGCCATCCATACGCACCAGCTCGGCACATAGCCCATCCTGAAGTGTGTGCAGCAACGCTTCAACCTGGTTGATCTGCGTGCTCATGCCAGAGTCAGGCATTTGAATACACTATTAATAATTTATCCATATGCAATGAAATGTTTCTCAACCAAGGAACTTTCCGTGGCTAATCACTGCCCAAAGAAGTAGTTCGATGCGAAAGCATCATGGCCATGTCCCTAAATGACGGAAATTACCATGAAAATGATTGCACAAAAAACCTGCCTCACCGCTGTCACGCTGACTGCACTAAGCTTAGCCGCGCTCACCATCAGCGCTACGGCCAAGGCATAATGCACTGCTTGGCGACCCGGCTATGTGTGCTGCACTTGGCCCCACCAACCGTTGCCAATCTGCCATCAAATCGGTGAGCTGACAGGCCGGCCGGCATATTCCGCCTCCGCACTGCGCTCAAGATAAATGCGACGGATACCTCACGATGCGTCCCATCTGGCATGTGGTGGGACGCCAGCGCTATTGAATACTCAAAACCGCCGGTATTGCAAGGCCTCAGCCAGATGCTTGCGTTCCAGTGCTGGCGCAGCGTTATCCAGATCGGCGATGGTACGCGCCACGCGCAGCACACGGTGATAGGCACGAGCAGACAACCCCAACCGTTCCAGCGCTTTCTCAAACCAGCAGCGCTCATGCGCTGCCAGAACGCAATCACGCTCTAGCTCACGCGGACTGATACTGGCATTGGGCCGACCGGCCCGCGTGAGCGCATGAGCACGCGCCTTCACCACCCGTGCACGCACCGTGGCCGAGTCTTCATCAGTGCTGCAGCGTGGCGCGCCCAGTTCGGCCAGGGGCACTTGCGGCACTTCTACGTACAGGTCAATACGATCAAGCAGCGGACCAGAAAGACGAGCACGATAACGCGCCACCTGTTCAGGTGTGCAGTGACAACGCGGACGTGGGTCGCCCGCATAACCGCAGGGACAAGGGTTCATCGCTGCCACGAGCTGGAACTGGGCCGGAAAGGTCGATTGCCGTGCCGCACGAGAAATGATGATGCCTCCCGACTCTAGCGGTTCACGCAAGACATCCAGCACCTGACGGTTAAATTCAGGAAGTTCATCCAGAAATAAGACACCGTGATGCGCCAGGGAAATCTCACCGGGACGTGGATAGGATCCGCCACCGACCAGAGCCACTGCTGAGGCGGTATGATGCGGTGCACGAAAGGGACGCTGCCGCCACCTGGTCGGATCCACTGGCTGCCTCAACACGGAGCGTACAGCACAACTTTCCAGTGCCTCGGTCTCACTCAAGGGTGGCAAAAGACCCGGCAAACGCTCAGCCAGCATGGTTTTACCAGTACCCGGCGGCCCGGACATCAGCAGGTGATGCCCGCCGGTTGCAGCAATCTCCAAGGCGCGGCGCGCCTGCCATTGACCACGCACATCGCCAAGATCCAGACCAAAACTCTCTTCAGCCACGCCATTCATAACCTGCGGAGCAGATAATTCCTGTGCACCATGCAACCAGGCACACACTTCAGCCAGGGTATCAGCCACCCGCACCTCGACCCCGGACACCAGCCCCGCTTCCGCCGCATTGGCCCGTGGGATCACCACGCAGTGCCCACACGCACGGGCATGCAACAAGGCCGGCAACACCCCGGAAACACCACGCAAATCCCCCGATAGCGCCAATTCACCTAAAAACTCACATGCAGCCAGCCGCTGGCATGGCACCTGCCGACCTGCCGCGAGAATGCCAAGAGCAATGGCAAGATCAAAGCGCCCGCCGTCTTTGGGAAGCTCGGCGGGTGCCAGATTCACTGTGACTCTGCGCTGAGGATAATCGAAAGCAGCACTTTGAATGGCCACACGCACGCGATCGCGTGCCTCACGCACGGCTGCTTCCGGCAAGCCAACAATACTGGTGCCCGGCAAACCGCCGGAAAGATGCACCTCCACTATCACCTGCGGCGCGGCGACGCCTTCTTGGGCGCGACTTAAGGTGACCGCCAGCCCCATGACCGACACTGACAGAAAAGTGAGCGACGGGAAACTTTACCCATCCATCGACAAAGACTACGCTCTGTCACGCACATGGGGCACATGATCATGAACACTGGATCGAAAGCAATCATGTTCACGACTCAGTCCGCTTCATCACAGCCTCAAGCTCAGCAACACGCTTTTCAAGTACATCGACCTTAAGTCGCGTACGCGCCAGTAGTTGAAGCTGCACATCGAACTCTTCGCGGGTCACCAAATTGAGCCGACGCAAGCCCTGCATCAAAACATCACGAAAGTGGCCACCCAAATCCTCGCGAGCATCTGCCAAACCTGGCGGCACCAGCGCGGCAAGCTGCCTGGCCATCCTGTCAATATTCCATGTTTCCTTCATATAAAACGCCTCGAACTCATCACTGCGAAGTATACACAACCACTTTAAGCGGACACTATCAGCACACTCTGCAGATACATGCAGGAATTTTCCCATATCAAAGAGCAAGCCGCCCGACAGGGGTTAATGGGCACCTGCCTGTCAAAGCGCTTGTGCCAGTTACCGTATCGTCCCGGGAGGAACACTACGTCATATCGTGTCAATATTAGGCTTATTGGTGACGATGGCTACGTCATGACAAAAAATAAACTGAAGATTTAGGATCTACCTGGTCCTTTTACGACTGACTACCATGCATGCCAGGCCTATGGTCCTGTTTGACTTGAATACCGTGATGTCAGAAAAACACCTTACTCTTACCGACAAGTAATATTTAGAAGGAGTCATAAAAAAGGAAAAAGTGCACCATCAAGCGCACTTTTCCCTGGCCTAAAAATGCCGTCTTTAATTTGACAGGCATTTCTCCGTTTATCTACCACAAACCCATATAGGACCTGCCTTTGCGAGTACCTTTGAGCCAGTGGAAATTATTCCCGTCACCTGAAAAAATTCAACATCTGAATCCAGGCAATGGTATGTGACCGTAGGAAACTTTCGAACCTCTTGACTGATCGCACTTAAATGACCAAAACTTAAAACACCAGAACCTTGTTTTGCGATAGAAGCGTACACATTCGTCCCAGCACTGCAACCACTGTACTCAGCAGAAAGCACAACTTTTCGGCGGTCAAGCACAGGACCATCATGTAAATAAGCAAACGATAAAATCCTGGCTTTACAACCACCACCCAGATCACGGGAAAAAGCACTTCCTGATAGCATGAGCATGCCATACAATGCCAGGCAAAAAAGCCAGACCAACACCACACTGACCTGGCCATACGAAGCACCGTCGTTCCGGCTGGAAAAGATACCTCTCATCACACTCTCCTTATACTACGCAAGTGTCAGGAACCATGATTTTAATCTGTAATCTGTGAAAAAACTCAAGATCTGGCCACAACCTCTCTCCTTGACACGGCTCTGATGGATGAAAGTATCGCATTCATGCACTTGCGATGCCCACGTTCTTGAAATAATCAAACTTGAGCATAAAACAAAGGCCCACGACGCTTGCACACATTATTGAACAACAAAGTGTCACGTAACGCACGATTCAAGGCTGATCCAAGGCTTTTTATGAAACAGATCAGAGCTGGAATGGGGCCACACCAGAAGCCCCCGTATCTTTGTCCTGACCGGGATCGTTCACCTGAGCCTTGCAAAGTACCGTCTTTGATTTAACAAGCACTGTTCCATCTGGTCCAAAAAGCACGCCATACACAGGCGTGTCCCAAGGTGTACAAAAATGTTCGATCTCCGATGTCCGTAAGTATCCGCTGCCGTCTATCACGTCGCTGTATCCAGCAACTTCACTATGATTTTGATCTTCGTAAAAGAGGGAAGCTTTAACCCTTGCCCCCGGGGGACAACCCATATACTCGGCATACATAACGATTCGGTCAATCCGAAAACCATCACGCTCAGGTACGTATCCCAAAGAGATGATTCTAGCCGTACAACCACGACCCAAATCATGGGGAAAGGCGTTATGGGAAAAAGCGCGTCCTGTCGAGCACAAAGCCAGCGCAAAAAAAATACGGGGTATATGCCCACGCCTGACCCCATCAACAGAAAAAAGCAATTGCATAACCCCCTCCTCTTTGTTGGTGAACCTGGTGGTACTGAGCCTAATACCAGGCGCGATCATTGTAAAACACGCCCCAAAGAAGGTTCTTGACCTGTGACCGCACAGGGCGTAAAGAACGTGAACACGGCCAATCAGAAGGGATATAACACTGGCAAGAGGGTATCAAGAATCCAGGCGACAACTTAAAAAAAGGGGCTGAAGTAGCTAAGACCTGAATACGGGTCTAGATTATGGCTACTATGTATGAGCGAAAGAGCCGGTTAACAGCAGGACAACAAAGTAAGCTGATAGAACACGTTGTCGCGGTAACAACAGCTCGTGCCGCATCAGGGCTGGTAGGCGTCCAGCCTGATACAGCGATCAGGTTTTTCATGCGACTCAGGCAGTTGATAGCCAGTAAGCAGCCGGGCTACCGCCTGTCTGGTGAGATTGAG